>NZ_LWRX01000166.1:0-689 GCF_001683835.1 Ralstonia sp. RL
GTCCGCTCCCCAAACCAAGCCCAGTACGCCCGGTTCTCGCCTCGTGCGCGCGGCCAGTACGTCACCGGCGGCTTGGGTTGCCAGCCCGGCGGCGGCCCGATCAGCACTGCCCAGCTGTCGGTGGAATCCGCCACACTGGTGACGACAGCACTCTTGCCGCTCTGGTCGGCATACGCCGCCGCAAACGCGGCATTGACGGCAAAGCTGGCTGCCCGCGCCGGCCCTTCCATGTGCTCCGCCACGCTATACACGTTGGCAATCTGGTCCAGGTCAGGCCACTGCTGGTGAATAGCGGCGCGCAACGGCCGCATCAAGGAAGTGACATTGTCGGCATGCTTTGGCACGTCGTAGTAGACGCGTTCGACCGGATGCTGTTCTGCCGCCTGCGCTTGCACTGCTTGCATGAGACCGATCCACGCGCCGCCGGGATTGGCGGCCTTGTTGCCGATGGCGCCTTGGTGTTGATGCGGGGTGTAGATCGAGGCCAGTGCTGTGTAGCCCCAATCGGCGCTCGGGTGGCCGAGGATCAGCAGGGCCGTGTTTTCGTTGGTCTGCTCGCCCATGGGGTAGTTGGGCGCGTCTACGTTCCATACCCACGCTAGCTTGTCGGGGTGTTGTGCCAGGAACTTGAGGGCGTCTTGCAGGTTGTAGAAGCCGACGTTGGTGTCGCCTGCCGACACCGTGACGTT
>NZ_LWRX01000107.1:0-5560 GCF_001683835.1 Ralstonia sp. RL
CAATCTCGGCCCGCTCGCGACGTTTTTCAACAGCCTGCTAACGTCGCTATGTGCTCCCTGATTTGGCGGATGTGCAGAAGGAAGGTGAGACGGATTGCGGCAAAGCCGGCGTCTCCGGCTTTTCTGCTGATGATGTTGTTGGGGCGCCGCAATCAACGGTTGGACACGACGGCAACGGGAAGAAATCCCGTTGTCGCAGGAAGGCTTGCAAAGTCTTGAGTTATATCGAATTCCGTCGGGAACTTGCGGAAGGCGGCGGCGCTGCCAAATGACCGGCGCGCAATGGGTGACACGCCCTATTCGCTCAGGACGAACGCTGCAGCAGCGACGCCACCGCCGCGTCCGTCAGCTCGAAGCGCAAATCGACCCGGTCCCGCCCGGAGCGGTAGCCGCCCGGCCAGCGGGCGATCTCGACGAAGCCGCAGCGCTTAAAGAAGCCGGCGGTGTGCGGGTGGGTGTCCACCGTGACGTAACGCGGGCGCAGCTTGCGCCTGGCCATGTGCAGCAGGCGGTAATGCAGCAGCATCCGGCCCACGCCGGTGCCGTGCCGGTCCGCCCGCACGAGGCCGAAGACGAGCGTGCCGAGATGGTAGAACTCGGACAGTTCGTAGCCGCCGAAGCCGATCACCTCCGCGCCGTCGACCACGACAAACAAGGGGCCGTCCGGTTCATCCAGGCAGGAGCGCAGCCAGCGCTCCTCCGAGGCCGGAAAATGAGCGGGGACATTCGAGCGGAAGGCGGCGATCACCGCCTTCCGGTCGCTCGCGCGATAACGCCTGATGCGCAGTGTCATGCCGGCCCCGTTCAGCGCCGGCCGCGCGCCAGAAAGGCGGCGTACTCGTCGTCCGGGACGAACAGTCCGCCGGTGGTCCACAGCAGGTGCACGGCCTGGTCCATCACGCGTTCCAGGCCGTTCTCCCGCAGGTAACGCCGCCCAGCGGCCGATTCCGTCAGCAATTGCGGCCCGGCGAACCCGGCCGCGGCCGACGGTTCGATGCGGATGCCTTCGCTGTCGTAGAGCAGGGCGAGATACCGGAACAGCGCATCGTCCTCGACGGTGAAGATGCCAGACAGCAGCGGCGTCATCACCCGCACCGCCAGTTCCGAGGCGGTGGCGACCGCCAGTCCGTCCGCCGCCGTGCGGTTGTCCAGTCCGAGGTCGTAGACCGAGATGCCGGGATGTTCCGGATGGCTCATTTGCGCCAGCACGCAGGGCGAGGCGACCGGTTCGGCGAAGAAGCAATGCACATGGTCGCCGAACACCTGCTTCAGGCCGAATGCGATGCCGGACGGCGCGCCGCCCACGCCGCACGGCAGGTAGACGAACAGCGGCGCGTCCGGACCGATGGCCAGCGCGGCCTGGCGCAACTGCGCGCGCAGCCGCAATGCCGCCACCGCATAGCCGAGGAACAGCGACAGCGAGCGCTCGTCGTCGACGAAATAGGCGAAGGCATCGCCCTGCGCCGCGCGCCGCCCCGCCGCCACCGCCGCGCCGTAATCGCCCGCGTGTTCGATCACCTCGACGCCGTGGCGGCGCAGGCGCTCCTTCTTCCACTGTTTCGCGTCGGCCGACATGTGCACCTGGGCGCGGAAGCCGAGCGCGGAAGCGATCACGCCGATGCTCATGCCGAGATTGCCGGTCGAGCCGACCGCGACCGTATACCGCGCGAACAACTGGCGCGCCGGCGCCAGCGCCAGCAGCGCGTAGTCGCTGGAATCGTCGATCAGGCCGTGTTCCAGGGCCAGCCTTTCGGCGAATTCCAGCACTTCGTGGATGCCGCCGCGCGCCTTGACCGAGCCGGCGATCGGCAATGCGTGGTCGGCCTTGATGAACCATTGTCCCGAAGCCGCCGCGCCGGACAGGGCAAGCTGCAGGCGGGGCACCGGGATCAGCGCCGATTCGATCAGGCCGCCGCTGGCGGCCGTCTCAGGAAACAGCTGCATCAGCAGCGGCGCGAAGCGCTGCCAGCGCGCGCTGGCCGCTTCGATCGCGGCCAGGCCGATCGGCTCCCCGGCCAAGGCAGCGGCCGCAGGCCGGCGCGACGGATTCAGCCACAGGAAAGGCTGTCTGGCGCGCAGCGCGCGGAGGGTGTCGGTCGAGTGATCGGCGGTCGGTTTCGGCATGGTGCATCCCGTATGTTCTGAAGGCCTATAGTGCCTGTACGGATGCGCTTGCGCAATTGATTTGGAAATCGAGAGCGGCCAAAGCCGGTTAGCCGTGAAGCCCTTCATGCTGCCAACCGGCGACGGCCTCATTCTCCCTGGCGCGCGCGTTCGATCGGCCTGACCTCGACCGGCACCACCCCCTGATCTTCCATGCCGAGCATGTCCGCCACCCTGGGCGACACATCGACGATGCGGCCATCGACATACGGCCCGCGGTCGCGGATTTCCACCTCGGCGCTCTTGCCGTTTTCCAGGTTGGTGACCTTGGCCTTGCTTCCCAGCGGCAAGGTCTTGCTCGCGGCGATGGCGGCATGCGGATTCATCCGCGTGCCGTCCGCCATCTTCTTTCCGGCAAACTTGCGGCTGTAATAGGATGCCTTGCCGCGCAGGGGCTTGGCAGCGGCGTCATGCTTCGGCCGGGAGGTCTTGCCTGCTGGTTGGCTGGAATCGGAAGCGGCCGCCTGTCCGGCAAAAGCCGTTGCGCCGATGGAGCAGGCGCAGACCAGCGTCAGGGAAAGAAAAGTTCGCATCGGCATGTTCATTTTCTTCGGCGTTCTGATGCAGGAAAGAATTGCGCCGGAAAATATTTGCGCGATGCAAGAACGGGCGCGCCGCGCAGCCGGCACGGAAGTTCGACGCCGGCAGCCGGGAAAAAGTTTTCAAAATTGCAGCGGCATCCGGGAAACGGCGGCGCTCATGCGGGGGCGGCGCTCAGTGGGGGCGGCGCTCACGCGGTCAGCCGCTCGTCGCGCCCCTTCGGTCCGATTTCATGCACCAGCACGCCGGCGCCTTCCGGCGTGGCGCCGCGCCAGGCCGCCGCTTCGATCGCGCGGCAGGCGTCCTGATAGCCCTGGTCCCAGCGCCACTCGATCGAGCCCCTGGAAAAATTGAGGTCCTTGGACGCCATCTGCCAGTCGCGCCCGGCATAGGCCAGGCGCACGATGTGCATGGTGGTGTCGGTGCCGACCTTGTCGAGTTCCGCGCGCTCCTGCGCGCTCAGCTGCTCGTCGGGGATTTTCGCGCGCAGCATGCGCACCAGGCGGCGCAGCTTGTGGCCGCGCAGATAGGCGTCGATATGGCGGCGCGAACGCGACGCGTACAGCACATCCTTCTGGCGCGTGTGCACCTGTTCGATGCTGGCCGGCTCCGGCCCCTCCGCGCTCCACAGGTCGACCATGAAGCAGATGGTGTCGACATGCGGCTCGTCGATCAGCACCGTTTCCAGCGGCGTGTTCGAATACAGGCCGCCGTCCCAGTACAGCTCGCCGTCGATGCGCACCGGCGGAAAGCCGGGCGGCAGCGCGCCGCTGGCCATCACGTGGCGGATGTCGATCGGATGCTGCGCGGTGTCGAAATTCTCCAGCCGGCCGCAGGTGACGCGGATCGCGCTCACCGTCAGGCGCACGCCGCTCGATACATTCAGGCAGTGCAGGTCGACCAGGCGCGTGAGCGTCTCTTCCAGCGCGCTGGTGTCGTAGAAGCTGGCGTCTTCCGGTTCCACCGGCAGGCCGGCGGCGAACGGATTCATCCAGCGCAGCGCATAGAAGCCGGGCACGCCGCGCGCGACCGAATCGATGGTGGTCAGCCAGGTGTTGAAGCGCCGCGCCGCGTCCGGCACCCGGCGCATGTCGAACAGGTCGCGGTGCGCGACCGTGTCCCAGAATTCCTTCAGGCGCGCCAGGCGCTGGTCGCGCTCGTTGCCGGCGATGATGGCGCCGTTGATGGCGCCGATCGACGTGCCCACCACCCAGTCCGGCGTCAGTCCGTTCTCGTGCATCGCCTGGTACACGCCGGCCTGATAGGCGCCGAGCGCGCCGCCTCCCTGCAGCACCAGCGCCACCCGCGGGCGCGGCGCCATCGTCAACGTCGATTTCGCATTCATCGGTTCGCCATCGCTCGTAGTCAGTGCGATGAGTCAGGCATGTGCAATGCACAATTGGTTCCCCGCCGGGGCGCCGTTGTCCCGTTATTGCCGGTCGGCGATGCCTGAGACAAATTGTAAAAATCTTGACATTCAGGTTGGCGATGCCGGGCGCACAATCGGATTGCGCCGCAGTACATCGTTGCAGCTCATCCGATTTCTGCCGCGCACCTATCGAATTCCACCAACAAGAAGAGCGAGACAATGAACACCACGCACTACCCCCACTGGCCGGCAGGGCTGCCGCATGCCATCAGCACCCCCGACACCAGCGTGTATGTGAACCTGGAAATTTCCGCGCGCCGCTATCCGCAGCGGCCGGCGATCATTTTCTACGACACGGTACTGAGCTATGCGCAGCTGCATGCGGAGGTGCTGGCGCTGGCCGGCTATCTGCAGAACGTGTGCGGCGTGGCGCGCGGCGACCGCGTGCTGCTCAACATGCAGAACAGCCCGCAGTTCATCATCGCCTATTACGCGATCCTGCGCGCCGACGCGATGGTGGTGCCGGTCAATCCGATGCTGATGACCGACGAGCTGCGGCACTACATCGACGACAGCGGCGCGAAGGTGGCGATCGTGTCGCAGGAAATCTTCGCGCGCACCGCGCCGCTGGTCGGCACGACCGGCCTTTCGCGCGCGATCGTCGCCACCTATTCCGATTACGCGAGCGCGCCGACCGACCTGAACGTGCCCGACTTCGTGCGCGCGCCGCGCGACGTGCCGGCGATCGACGGCGTGGTCGCCTGGCGGGACGCGCTCGGCCAGCGCCAGGCGCCGCGCGCGCACCAGGCGGGGCCGGACGATCTGGCCTGCATGCCGTACACCTCGGGCACCACCGGCAAGCCCAAGGGCTGCGTGCACACGCACCGCTCGGTGATGTTCAACGCGGTCGCCAGCCCGACCTGGTCGGGGCCGGTGGCGCCGGATCAGGTGACGCTGGCGGTGCTGCCGTTCTTCCACGTGACCGGCATGCAGTCGGTGATGAATGCGATGATCTACAGCGGCGGCGCCATCGTCGTGCTGCCGCGCTGGGACCGCGACGCCGCCGGGCAGCTGATCACGCGCTACAAGGTCACCACCTGGACCCTGATTCCGACCATGATGATCGACTTCCTGTCCAACCCGCGCCTGGCGCAATACGACATCTCCGGGCTGCGGCGTGTCTCCGGCGGCGGCGCCGCGATGCCGGCGGCCATCGCGCAGAAGATGCTGGAGCTGACCGGCCAGACCTACATGGAAGGCTACGGCCTGTCGGAGACCATGGCCGCCACCCACATCAATCCGCCGCAGCGCATGAAGCAGCAGTGCCTGGGCATTCCGGCGCTGAATGTCGACTCGCGCATCGTCGATCCGGTCACGTTCAAGGAACTGCCGCCCGGCGAGGTCGGCGAGATCTGGATCCACGGCCCGCAGGTGTTCCAGGGCTACTGGAACGACCCGCAAAAGACCGCCGAGGCCTTCGGCGAGCTC
>NZ_LWRX01000241.1:0-2168 GCF_001683835.1 Ralstonia sp. RL
CGCGTGAACATCGGCGCCGGCACCATCACCTGCAACTACGACGGCGCCAACAAGTTCCGCACCATCATCGAGGACGACGCCTTCATCGGTTCCGACACGCAGCTCGTGGCGCCGGTGCGCGTTGGCAAGGGCGCCACCCTGGGCGCCGGCACCACACTGACCAAGGACGCGCCTGAGGGCAAGCTGACGGTCTCGCGTGCGCGCCAGACCACCATCGAGAACTGGCAGCGCCCCGTCAAGCAGAAGAAGCAGGCCTGACACGGCAAGCTTTGACAGGTTTTCTCCTGCGCCGAACAGCGGATGCCGCTGCGGCACACGAGCATCGATACTGAAATACCGAGTGCGGCGCACATTGACAGCGGCGCCGCACCCCAACCGGAGAAATCAACATGTGCGGTATCGTTGGCGCGGTTTCCACGCGCAATATCGTTCCCGTCCTGATCGAAGGCCTGCGCCGCCTGGAATACCGCGGCTACGACTCCTGCGGCGTCGCCGTGCAGCGTGACGGCCAGCTCGAGCGTGCGCGCACCGTCTCGCGCGTGGCAGATCTCGACGCGCAGGCGCAGTCGAGCCACCTCGATGGCACCATCGGCATTGCGCACACGCGCTGGGCCACGCATGGCCGGCCGGATACCGTCAACGCGCACCCGCACTTCTCGGGCGACACCATCGCCCTGGTGCACAACGGCATCATCGAGAACTATGAAGTGCTGCGCGACGAGCTCAAGGCCGCCGGCTACGGGTTTGAATCGCAGACGGATACCGAGGTCGTCGCCCACCTGATCCACCAGGCCTACACGTACCCGAGCAGCGCCACGCGCGGCGACCTGTTCGCCTCGGTGCGCGCCACGGTCAAGCGCCTGCACGGTGCCTATGCGATTGCCGTGTTCGCGCGCGACAACCCCGACGTGGTGGTGGGCGCGCGCGCCGGCTCGCCGCTGGTGGTGGCCATCGGCGAGAACGAAGCGTTCCTCGCCTCGGATGCGCTGGCCGTGGCCGGCTCCGCCAGCCGCATGGCGTACCTCGAAGAAGGCGACGTGGTGGAGATCACCCGCGACGGCTTCACCGTGGCCGATGCGCAGGACAACATCGTCGAGCGCGAAGTGAAGGAAGTCGGCACGTACGCCGCCGCCGTGGAGCTCGGCCCGTTCCGCCACTTCATGCAGAAGGAAATCTTCGAGCAGCCGCGCGCCCTGGGCGACACGCTCGAAGGCGTGCAAGGCTTCGGCCCCGACCTGTTCGGCCCCGAGGCGGCCCAGGTGCTGCCCAAGGTCGACAGCGTGCTGATCCTGGCCTGTGGCACGAGCTACTACTCCGGCTGCACGG
The DNA here is from genome assembly GCF_001683835.1 of Ralstonia sp. RL. Taxonomy (NCBI): domain Bacteria; kingdom Pseudomonadati; phylum Pseudomonadota; class Betaproteobacteria; order Burkholderiales; family Burkholderiaceae; genus Ralstonia; species Ralstonia sp. RL. Next base: position 1,327 of record NZ_LWRX01000241.1, read on the forward strand.
CCAAGTACTGGCTCGAATCGATCGCCAAGATCCCGACACAGGTCGAGGTGGCCAGCGAATACCGTTACCGCGAGACCGTGCCCAACCCGAACGCGCTCGTCGTCGTGATCTCGCAATCGGGCGAAACCGCCGACACGCTGGCCGCACTGCGCCACGCACGCGAACTGGGCCACATGCACACGCTCGCCATCTGCAACGTGGCGACCAGCGCCATGGTGCGAGAGACGCAGCTCACGTTCCTCACGCGCGCCGGCACCGAGATCGGCGTGGCGTCCACCAAGGCGTTCACCACGCAGCTGGCCGCGCTGTACATGCTGGCGCTGACGTTCGCCAAGCTGCGCGGTCATCTGAATACCGAGCAGGAAGAAGATGCGCTGCGCCACCTGCGCCACCTGCCGTCGGCGCTGAACGCGGTGCTGGCGCTCGAGCCGCAGATCATCGCCTGGTCGGAAGAGTTTGCCCGCCGCGAAAACGCACTGTTCCTCGGCCGCGGTCTGCATTACCCGATCGCCCTGGAAGGTGCGCTCAAGCTCAAGGAAATTTCGTACATCCACGCAGAGGCCTACCCGGCCGGCGAACTCAAACACGGCCCGCTGGCCCTGGTGACCGAGCAGATGCCTGTCGTGACCGTCGCCCCGAACGACGCGCTGCTGGAAAAGCTCAAGTCGAACATCCAGGAAGTGCGCGCGCGCGGCGGCAAGCTGTACGTGTTTGCCGATGCCGATACGCATATCCAGTCGAGCGACGGTATCCAGGTGATCCGCATGCCGGAGCACTACGGCCAGCTCTCGCCGATCCTGCACGTGGTGCCGCTGCAGCTGCTGGCGTATCACACCGCGCTG
>NZ_LWRX01000073.1:0-4870 GCF_001683835.1 Ralstonia sp. RL
TGGATTGTGTTGCTGTTGCTCGCTTTGCTTCGCGTTGTGCTGTGGATTGCTACGGCACTGGTAATCGATGGTTTGGCCTTTCCCTGCCCTGTGCGGCGCCTTGAATTTGTGTGAGCGGGCGGAAAAAGGAAGGAGGCTTGTCTGAGCGCAGCGAGTTTGCCTCCTTCCCCGCACGGTCACAGAAATTCAAGGAGTCTTTCGCCGCATCGGGCGCGCCTTTCTTTGCTTACTTTCTTTGGCAAGACAAAGAAAGTGAGTCGCCCCCGGCAGGGGGTGAAACAACGGATGCACCACAAACAAAAAAATCCCCCAGAGCCAACACCCCAGGGGACCTCCATACACAGCAATCAGCACCAGCCAATCAGGACACAGTCGCCGCCCCATGCACATGCTTGCCGGCCGGCTTGACCACCGCCAGCGTGGCAATCAACCCACACAGCGCAGCGAACGACACCCACACGCCCGGCATCGCCTTGTTGCCGGTAGCGTGGATGAGCCACGTGGCAATCGCCGGCGTGAAGCCGCCAAAGATGGCGGTGGCGAGGCTGTATGCCAGCGAGAAGCCCGTGGTCCGCACGGCCGGCGGCATGATCTCGGTGAGGGTGACGACCATTGCCCCGTTGTAGCTGCCATACAGGAACGACAGCCAAAGCTCCACCGCCAGCAGTCGCGCGAACGACGGTGCGCCCACCAGCCACACCATGGCCGGATAGGCCGTCAGCAGCATCAGCACCGTAAAGAGGATCAGCAGCGGACGGCGGCCGACGCGGTCGGACACCGCGCCCATCACCGGCAGCCAGAACAGGTTCGATGCGCCCACGCACAGCGTGACGATCAGGCTGTCCATGTCGGACAGGTGCAGCACGCTCTTGCCGAAGGTCGGCGTGTACGCGGTGATCAGGTAGAACGACACGGTGGTCATCACGACCAGCAGCGTGCCTGCACCCACCAGGCGCCAGTTCTCGACCATCGAGCGGAAGACCTCCGCCATGTCGGGGCGGTGCTTGCGCTTCTCGAATTCTTCCGTCTCGCGCAGCGAGCGGCGGATGATGAACAGGAACGGCACGATCAGGCAGCCGACCACGAACGGGATGCGCCAGCCCCATGCGCTCACTTCAGTCGGCGGCATCGCCAGCGAGAGCAGCACGCCCAGCAGCGCGGCAAACATCACGGCCACCTGCTGGCTGCCTGACTGCCAGCTCACGAAGAAGCCCTTGCGGCCCGGCGTCGCGATTTCGGCCAGGTAGACCGACACGCCGCCCAGCTCCACGCCCGCCGAGAAGCCTTGCAGCAGGCGTCCGATCAGCACGAGCAGCGGCGCGGCCAGCCCGATGCTGGCGTAGCTGGGCACCGCCGCGATCAGCAGCGTGCCGCATGCCATCAGCGCGAGCGTGAGGATCAGCCCCGCGCGGCGGCCGTGGCGGTCGATGTACGCGCCGAGGAAGATCGCGCCCAGCGGGCGCATCAGGAAGCCCGCGCCAAACGTCACCAGCGAGAGCATCAGCGAGAGGAACTCGTTGCCGGCCGGGAAGAAGGTGTCGGCAATGGCCTTGGCGTAATAGCCGTAGACCATGAAGTCGTACATCTCCAGGAAGTTGCCGCTGACCACCCGGAAGATGGCGCGGGCCTTGGATTCATTGGGGTTGTGGGTATGCATGATGTGTCTCACTCAACAGCTTGGGTACAACGTGCGGACGAGCCGGACAGGGCTGCCCGGATCGCCTCGTAGAACGTGGTGATGTGGTACGGCGTGCTCGACGGCATGTCGGCGCGCAGGCGCTGGCCCGTGGCGTCGATCACCTCGTTCCAGCCGTGCGCGTGCAGGAAGCGCGCCGACCACGCCGGCAGCATCTGCGCGAGCATCGCACCGTGCGTCCCGGTGCACAGCGCCAGCGCGCGGCCGTACTCGGTTTGCGCCCAGATGCGCTGGCTCGCGTCGCGCGGCGTGCCGTCCAGGTTGAGCGCCAGGCAGACGCCATGGGTGTCGGCATCCACGCCCAGGCGGCAGGCGCTGTCGACGGCGCGGGCCAGCGTCTCGGCCAGCCGGCGCCCGGCGTCGGCGCGCGAGAACACCTCGGCATGCGCGCGCACGAGGTAGAACCATTCGAACTGGTGGCCGGGCTCGATGCGGTTGTCGGTGTTCGGCGCGTCGATCGGCAACTCGGTGATGCTGCCGGTGTGCGTGTCGATGAAGCGCGCGAGGATGCCTTCTGCCAGGGCGTGCACGCGGGCTTCGGCCCAGGCGGGCGCCTCGCGCAGCGCGGCGGCGGCCAGGTACGCCTCGGTCAGGTGCATCACGGGGTTCTGCGCGACGCCTGACACGGTCTGGCTGAAGGTGGCGTCCATTGCTGCCACGGGTAGCGGCGTCGTGCCCACGTGCGCGAAGCGATGTGTGATCACGTCGTGCGCGTCGCGCATGAGCGCGGCGGCACGCGGGTCGTCGCTCACGGCCAGCCAGTGGGCCGCCGCAAACAGGACGAACGCGTGCGTGTACAGATCCTTCGTGGTGTCTTGGGGCGCCAGCGCGCTGTCGATCGCGAACACCCACCCGCCGTGGAGGGTGTCGCGAAACCGTGTGTCGAGTGCGTGGCACAGAGCGGCGGCGCGTTCGGCGCAGACATCGCGGTGCCGGGCGGAAAGCTGCGTCGCGCGGGCGAACGTGTACAGCTGCCGCGCACACGCCATCGCCCGGTAGCGCGAGGCAGAGGCAGGCACCAGCGCATCGCTGCCCTGGACGAGCGCTTCATAGCAAAGGCCGGCCTGTGCATTCCAGCCGGGGCCGAGCCACATGGGCAGCAGGACGTCGTCGTAGTACCGGTCGAAGGACTCCAGGGCAGCCGCAAGCGCGGCGGACGGCTCGGCCGGATCGGGCTGGGCGGGCGAGGAGGGCGTTGGAAACATGTGCGCCGTGATGATCGTGGCGCCGGGCCTCAGCGGTGCGTGCCTCGGCCGGCGGGAGCGGGAGTCAGTTCACCATAGGCGACGCACGGGCGTTCCACGTGTGAACGGACTCGGGATTGTGCTCCAACTGGCCGTGCGATGCCACGCCGATCTGTCCGAAACGTGCCATTCCCGGCCATGCCGCAGGGTTGTGGGGCCAATGAAAGGTTCGACCGGGAGACTGGCCGGGCGCGGTGTGCGAAGATGAGTGACCCCTGGCTCCGCTGTCTTCCATGCATCGTCGCGACCTGCTCAAGCAGTTGGCCGCCGGGCTCCTGGCCCTGGCACCTGGAATGTCCCGCAGCGCCCCCGGCGCGTCGGAACCGTTTGACGAAGCCCGCCTCCTGGCGCGCGCCCGGGCCTTGGCGGCCCGGCCATACCGGCCGCGCGGCACACAGCTTCCGCCCGCCGTCGCCGCGCTCGATTGGGACGCATATCAGTCGATCGGCTATCGCCCGGATCATGCGTTGTGGGCCGCGCAGCAGTTGCCGTTCGAGGCGAGGTTCTTCCACCTGGGCCTGTTCTTCAAGTCGCCCGTGCGCCTGTATGAAGTCGTGGACGGCCGGGCGCACCCCATCGCCTACGACGCGGCGATGTTCGACTACGGCAAAAGCGGCCTCGACCACGCATCGCTGCCCGCCGATCTCGGTTTTGCGGGGTTCCGGCTGACCACCCGCGCGGACCCGACGCGCGACGTGGCGGCGTTCCTGGGGGCGAGCTACTTCCGCGCGGTGGGCGGGCAGTGGCAATACGGCATGTCGGCGCGGGGGCTGGCGATCGACACCGGCTTGCCGCGCGCCGAGGAGTTTCCGGACTTCACCGAATTCTGGCTGGTACGCCCAGCGCCCGATGCCGACGTCGTGCGGGTCTATGCGCTGCTTGATTCGCCCAGCGTGGCCGGCGCCTACCGCTTCGACATCCGCCCCGGCGACACGCTCGTCATGGATGTCGGCGCCACGCTGTTCGTGCGCAAGCCGATCGAGCGGCTCGGCATTGCGCCGCTCACCAGCATGTTCCTCTACGGCGAAAACGACCGCACCGACCGCGCAGGCGATCGCCACAGCGCGGCGCGACGCTGGCGCGCGTCGGACTGGCGCCCGGAGATCCATGATTCCGACGGCCTGGCCATCTGGCGCGGTTCGGGCGAGTGGGTCTGGCGCCCCTTGGCCAATCCGCCCATGCTGCGCAGCCAGCGCTTTGCCGACGACAGCCCGCGCGGCTTCGGCCTGCTGCAGCGCGACCGCAATCCCGATCATTACCAGGATGACGGCGTCTTCTACGAGAAGCGCCCAAGCGTGTGGGTCGAGCCCACGCATGGCTGGGGCGAGGGCGCGGTCGAACTGGTGGAGCTGTCGGCCAACGATGAAACCTTCGACAACATCGTCGCGTTCTGGCGGCCGGCCGTGGCCCCGCATGCCGGGCAGGAACTGGCGTTCGGTTATCGGCTGACGTGGGGCGCGCAGCCCGCGGCGGCCTCGCCACTGGCGCGTGTGGTCGCGACGCGCACGGGCATTGGCGGCGTGGTGGGGCAGCCGCGCAAGTACTTCTCGTGGCGGTTTGTCGTGGACTTTGCCGGCGGTGAGCTGTCGCGGCTGGGGCGCAGCACGGCGGGATCGACTGTGGAGCCCGTCATCCGCGCCTCGCGCGGGCGGGTGGAGATTGCGTCGGCGCGGCCGCTGGCGAGCATCGATGGCGTTCGGGCGATGTTCGATGTGGTGCCGGATGCGAGCAATGCGCCGATTGAGTTGTCGCTGACGTTGCAGTCGGGGGAGCGGTTGCTGTCTGAGACTTGGGCGTATCAGTGGACGCCGCCGGTGGATCGAGGCGTGTGAGCGTCGTTTCTTGGGGCGTCGGCTTTTATGGCTGGTGCCGGTCTATCCCTTGTTTCACCCCCTGCCGGGGGCGACTCACTTTCTTTGTCTTGCCAAAG
>NZ_LWRX01000176.1:0-597 GCF_001683835.1 Ralstonia sp. RL
CAGCGGCGGCGGCCTGGGCGGGTTCAATCGCGAACGCGGCGGCTTCCTGCTCGATGTCAAACGCTGGCTGTTACGTCACGAAGGTTGCCCGCTTGACCGGCCGGCCGGCTGATCTCGCCGAGATCGACAGCTTCTGCGATGCCCTGTGGCTGGAGGACGGTCTGGCCCGGGCGACGCTGGCCAGCTACCGTTCCGACCTCGGGCGCCTGGCGCAGTGGCTCGCCGAGCATGACCACGAGCCGCTGCTCGACCTGCGCGAAGCCACGCTGACCGCCTTCATCGCCCACCTTGCCCGGCAGACCAAGGCCACCTCGCAGGCGCGCTACCTCGCCACGCTGCGCCGCTTTTTCCGCTGGCAGCTCGCACGCGGCCGCATCGTCGCCGATCCGACGCTCAAGCTGGCCAACCCCAGCCGCCCGTCGCGCCTGCCCAAGGTGATGTCGGAAAAGCAGGTCGACGCCCTGCTCGATGCTCCTGATCTCGAATCCCCGCTCGGCCTGCGCGACCGGGCCATGCTGGAAACGCTCTACGCCACCGGCCTGCGCGTCTCGGAACTGGTCCATCTCCGGCTGCACGAAATCAGTCTGGCTGACGGCG
>NZ_LWRX01000251.1:0-2189 GCF_001683835.1 Ralstonia sp. RL
TTGACTCTCCTTGCTCCACCAGGAAAAAGTGTCAACCTTATTCAGGACGGGTCACAAGCAATAAAAAAGCCGGCTCCGAAGAGCCGGCTTCGATCTGCGGCAGCGCAGCGTTGGCTCAGGCGGCCAGCAACTGGCGCAGCACGAACGGCAGGATGCCGCCGTGCTTGTAGTAGTCGACCTCGATCGGCGTGTCGATGCGCAGCAGCAGCGGCACACGCTGCGTCTCGCCGTTGGCGCGATGGATCACCAGGGTAACGTCCTGTTGCGGCCTGATTTCGCCTTCCAGGCCTTCGATGTCGAAGGTCTCGTTGCCCACGATGCCCAGCGACTGCGCCGAGTCATTGCCCTTGAACTGCAGCGGCAGCACGCCCATGCCGACCAGGTTGGAGCGGTGGATGCGCTCGAAGCTGCGCGCGATCACGGCCTTCACGCCCAGCAGCTGCGTGCCCTTGGCGGCCCAGTCGCGCGAGCTGCCCGTGCCGTACTCTTCGCCGCCAAACACGACCGTTGGCGTGCCTTCGGCGATGTACTTCATGGCGGCGTCGTAGATCGACATCTGCTCGCCGCTCGGCTGGAACAGCGTCTCGCCGCCTTCCACACGCGAGCCGTCGGCCTTCGGGGGGATCATCAGGTTCTTGATGCGCACGTTGGCAAACGTGCCGCGCATCATCACCTCATGGTTGCCGCGGCGCGAGCCGTAGCTGTTGAAGTCGGCCTTGAGCACGCCGTTGGCCAGCAGGTACTTGCCGGCGGGCGACGTTTCCTTGATCGAACCGGCCGGGGAGATGTGGTCGGTCGTCACCGAGTCGCCGAACACGCCCAGCGCACGTGCGCCCTTGACCGATGCCGATGCGGCGGCCGGCGTCATGTCGAAGCCTTCGAAGAACGGCGGCTCGGCAATGTACGTCGACTTCGGCCAGTCGTAGACCTGGCCCTTCGTGCCCTTGACGTTGGCCCACAGCTTGGACGGCTTCTTGACCTGCTCGTAGTTGGTGCGGAACGTGTCGGCGTTCATCGCGAACTTCATCAGCTTGGCGATCTCGTCCGAGCTCGGCCAGATGTCGCCCAGGTAGACGTCCTGCCCCTTCTTGCCCTTGCCGACCGGCTCGGTCATCAGGTCGCGCGTCACGTTGCCGGCGATCGCGTATGCCACGACCAGCGGCGGCGAAGCGAGGAAGTTGGCGCGGATGTTCGGGTGAATGCGCGCCTCAAAGTTGCGGTTGCCCGACAGCACGGCGGCGGCCACGATGTCGTTCTTCACGATGGCTTCGTTCAGCTCGGGCGTCAGGTCGCCGGCGTTGCCGATGCAGGTGGTGCAGCCGTAGGCCGTCACGCCGAAGCCCAGCTTTTCGAGGTACGGCAGCAGGCCGGCAGCCTCCAGGTACTTCGTCACCACGCGGCTGCCCGGGGCGAGCGAGGTCTTGATGTGCGGCGCGACTTCCAGGCCGGCTTCCACGGCCTTCTTGGCCAGCAGACCGGCTGCCAGCAGCACGCTCGGGTTGGAGGTGTTCGTGCACGACGTGATGGCGGCGATCAGCACGTCGCCGTTCTTCACGTTCACGCCGTTGCTCGTCGTGTAGGTCTTGTCGAGGTCGGCTGCGTCCTTGTTGAAGCCGTTCTCGGCCACCGGCTTCGAGAACAGCGACGAGAACGTCGACTTCACGTTCCCGATTTCGATGCGGTCTTGCGGCCGCTTCGGGCCGGCCAGCGACGGGGCCACCGTGCCGAGGTCCAGCGTGAGCGTCTTGGTATAGTCGATCTCGCCGGCCTTCGGGATGCCGAACAGCTTCTGGGCCTTGAAGTAGGCCTCGAACGCGGCGATTTCTTCTTCAGTGCGGCCGGTGCCCTTGAAGTACTCGACCGTCTTTTCGTCCACCGGGAAGAAGCCCATCGTCGCGCCGTATTCCGGCGCCATGTTGCCGATGGTCGCGCGGTCCGGCAGCGACAGGCTGGCCGTGCCTTCGCCGAAGAACTCGACGAACTTGCCGACGACCTTTTCCTTGCGCAGCATTTCGGTGATGGTGAGCACCAGGTCGGTGGCTGTCACGCCTTCGCGCAGGCGGCCCTTGAGCTCCACGCCGACCACGTCGGGCGTCAGGAAGTACACCGGCTGGCCGAGCATGCCGGCTTCGGCTTCGATGCCGCCCACGCCCCAGCCGACCACGCCGATGCCGTTGATCATGGTGGTG
>NZ_LWRX01000007.1:0-1776 GCF_001683835.1 Ralstonia sp. RL
TGGCCGTGGCCTGCAGCTGGCTGGCGCAAGGGGGGGGCGTCCTGGCCGCGGGCGATGACGAGCCGCGCAGCGCGCGCATCGCCGCTGCCTGGCGCGGTCCCCATCCGACCGACACGTACCATGCCGGCATTCTGCGGGCTGACTGGGCCGGCAAGAAGCTGGAGATCCTTCACGCCCTTCCCCTGCCGACCCGTCCGCATGGCGTGCTGCCCGAGCCGGACGGTAGTCTGCTGGTGGTCGGCGTGCGGCCGGGCACCTGGCTGCTGCGCATCGATCCGGAAGGCAAGGTCGCCCGCCGACTGGATATCGATGCCTCGGCCGACGTATTGCTCAACGGCCATGCCATCCACGACGCGACCGGCGACTTCGTATTCACGACGGAAACCGACTTTGCGTCGGGAGGGGGCCGAATCGGCGTGCGCGACCGGACGACGCTGAAAAAGGTGGACGAATGGGAGAGTGGTGGCCTCGAACCGCATCAGTTGCTGCTCGACGCGAATGGCGACCTGCTGATCGCCAACGGAGGCATCCCGCGTAACCGCGCTGACCGGAAGTACGACCTGCAGCGCATGGATTCTTCCCTTGTCCGTCTGGACGGGCGGACCGGCAAGCTGCTGCGGCAGTGGAAACTGGACGACAGGCGTCTCAGCCTGCGTCATCTGGCGTGGAGTACCGCACCGGACGGCGCGCGGCGGCTGGGGGTCGCCATGCAGGCCGAACACGGCGACGCGGCCCAGCGCAGTCGGGCGCCGCTGCTGGCCGTTCTGGAGGGCGACAGGTTGATCGTCCCGACGCGGGACAACGATGGCTTTGGCTATGGTGGCGATCTGGCGGCGGCCTACAACGGCGGCTTCGTCGTTTCCAGCAACCAGGCGGGCCTCGCCCAGCTCTGGCACCCGGGCGCGCCGGAAAAACTGACGCCTGTGGTGGCCCTGGAGGAAGCCTATGCCATGACCGAATGGTCAGGCCCCCGGCCGGGCGGTGGCGTGCTGGTCGCGACGGCCCTTGGACTGGTGCGCTGGCATCCGGTCGCCAAGCCGGTTTTCCTGGCCTGGCCAAAGCCGATGGCACTGGACAACCACTGGGTACTGGTCGACGAGACCTGACAAAAAACGGGAGCCCTGGACGGCTCCCGTCGGCGCAGCTACCGGGAAACCCTCAGCAAGGCTTCAGGCGGCCCGACGCGTCGCCTTGCCCGGCTTGGCGGCTTCGCCATGGGCTTCCCGCAGGCATTCGTGAGCGCAGGAGGCGCATCGGCCACAGTCGCGGGTCACCCCCAGTTCGCGGCGCAAATCCTTCAGCGTGCGGGCGCCGCTCTGGGCAGCTTCGCGAATTTGCCGCTCGGTGACGGCCTGGCAGACGCAGATGTACATGAACCCTCTCCGCTGATTTCGATAATGAGAATGGTTCCTATTTTATGCGCATCAGGCCGGCTGTCAAGAGCATGGGCATGGGCGTATCGGCTTCAGGCCGGGTTCAGTGGGTCTGCCCGGGGCGAGCGGCCGCCATGGCCGGAACGATCCACTGCCGGGCGACGGCGACGATGTCACCATCCAGCCGACCGTCGGCGACCAGCTTGTCGAGGAAGCTCACAATCTCGGCGGCGGGCAGGCCCCGGCGGTACGGTCGGTCCTGGGCCATGGCCTGGAAGATGTCCGCGACGCGCAGGATGCGTGCTTCGAGTGGCATGGCGTCGGCGCTGAGGTGGAAGGGGTAGCCGGTGCCGTCGGGTTCCTCATGATGGTAGGCGGCCCAGCGCGCGATTTCTTCGAAGCC
>NZ_LWRX01000020.1:0-15210 GCF_001683835.1 Ralstonia sp. RL
GGGCATGGAGCAGTACGTGCGCGACGCCCGCATCAACATGATCTACGAAGGCACGAACACCGTGCAGTCGCTGGACCTGCTCGGTCGCAAGATCCTCGGCGACATGGGCGCCAAGATGAAGAAGTTCGGCAAGATGGTGCAGGACTTCGTCGAAGCCGAAGGCACCAACGAAGCCATGCAGGAATTCATCAACCCGCTGGCCGACATCGGCGACAAGGTCCAGAAGCTGACCATGGAAATCGGCATGAAGGCCATGGCGAACCCGGACGAAGTCGGCGCTGCTGCTGTGCCGTACCTGCGTGTCGTTGGCCATCTCGTGTTTGCGTACTTCTGGGCCCGCATGGCGAAAATCGCGCTGGAGAAGCAAGGCACCGGCGACACGTTCTACAAGGCCAAGCTCGCGACGGCGCGCTTCTACTTTGCCAAGCTGCTGCCCGAGACGGCTTCGCAGATCCGCATGGCGCGCGCCGGCGGCGCGACGCTGATGGCGCTCGAAGCCGACCTGTTCTAACAGGCGCACTCACCCGGGGCGACGCACAAAGACCGTCGCCCCGCTCGTCTCTTCCTCACCTCCCGCGAGGACACCATGACCCGCACTGAACTCCCCACCAGCGCGCAGCCGCAGGCCGGCCAGCGTTCCAACTTCCTCGTCCGGCGCGTTGCCGTGCTGGGCGCCGGCGTGATGGGTGCGCAGATTGCCGCGCACCTGGTCAATGCCAAGGTCCCTGTCACGCTGTTCGATCTTCCGGCCAAAGAAGGCCCGAAGAGCGGCATCGCGCTCAAGGCCATCGAAAACCTGAAGAAGCTGTCTCCGGCGCCGCTCGGCATCAAGGATGACGCGAACCTCATCCAGGCTGCGAACTACGAAGACGACATCGAGAAGCTGCGCGACTGCGACCTCGTCATCGAAGCGATTGCCGAGCGCATGGACTGGAAGCACGACCTGTACAAGAAGGTCGCGCCGCACATTGCTGCGCACGCAATCTTCGCGTCGAACACGTCGGGCCTGTCGATCACCGAACTGTCGGAGGGTTTTGACGCCGAGCTGAAGTCGCGCTTCTGCGGCGTGCACTTCTTCAACCCGCCGCGCTACATGCACCTGGTCGAGCTGATCCCGACTGCCCACACGCGTGGCGACATTCTCGACAAGCTGGAAACGTTCCTCACCTCCGCGCTCGGCAAGGGCGTGGTGCGCGCGAAGGACACCCCCAACTTCATCGCCAACCGCGTCGGCATCTTCTCGATCCTGGCGGTGTTTGCCGAGTCGGACAAGTACGGTATTCCGTTTGACGTGGTCGATGACCTGACGGGCTCGAAGCTGGGCCGCGCCAAGTCGGCGACGTTCCGCACGGCGGACGTGGTGGGCCTCGACACGATGGCGCACGTCATCAAGACGATGCAGGACAACCTGAAGGACGATCCGTTCGCACCGGTCTACGCCACGCCGCCCGTGCTGGCCAAGCTGGTGGAGGCGGGCGCCCTGGGCCAGAAGACCGGCGCCGGTTTCTACAAGAAGGAAGGCAAGGAAATCAAGGTGCTGGATCCGCAAAGCGGCCAGTACGGCCCGAGCGGCAAGAAGGCCGACGACATCGTTGTGCGCATCCTGAAGAAGGAGCCGGCCGAGCGTCTGAAGCTGCTGCGCGAATCCACCAACCCGCAGGCGCAATTCCTGTGGGCTGTGTTCCGTGACGTGTTCCATTACATCGCCGTGTACCTGGAGCAGATTGCGGATTCCGCAGCGGAAGTCGATCTGGCGATCCGCTGGGGCTTCGGCTGGAACAGCGGCCCGTTCGAAGACTGGCAAGAAGCCGGCTGGAAGCAGGTGGCCGAGTGGGTGAAGGAAGACATCGAAGCCGGCAAGGCGCTCTCGAATGCGCCGCTGCCGCAATGGGTGTTCTCCGGTCCGGTCGCAGACAACGGCGGTGTGCATTCGGCACAGGGTTCGTGGTCGGCCAAGCAGGGCACGTTCCTGCAACGCAGCACGCTGCCGGTGTACGGCCGCCAGGTGTTCCGTGCACCGATCAAGGGTGCGACCGCGGTGAACCCGCTCACGTATGGCAAGACGATCGAAGAGAACGACGCCGTGCGTATCTGGGTGGACGACGCGGCCGGTCAGGACGACGTGCTGATCATCTCGTTCAAGAGCAAGATGAACACGATCGGACCGAGCGTCATCGACGGTCTGACGCGCGCGGTTGATCTGGCGGAAGCTGGCTACAAGGGTCTGGTGGTGTGGCAGCCGACGTCGCTCAAGCTGGGCGCACCGGGTGGTCCGTTCTCGGCCGGTGCAAACCTGGAAGAAGCCATGCCGGCCTTCATGATGGGCGGCGCCAAGGGCATCGAGCCCTTCGTCAAGAAGTTCCAGGACGGCATGATGCGCGTGAAGTACGCCAACGTGCCGGTTGTCTCGGCTGCGTCGGGCATTGCGCTCGGCGGCGGATGCGAGCTGCTGCTGCACTCGGCCAAGCGTGTGGCTGCGCTGGAAACGTACATCGGCCTAGTGGAGGTGGGCGTGGGCCTCGTGCCGGCAGGTGGTGGCCTGAAGGAGGCGGCTCTGGCGGCAGCCAAGGCTGCGCAGGCAGCCGGCAGCACGAACATCCTGCAGTTCCTGACCAACCGCTTCCAGGCGGCGGCCATGGCCAAGGTGTCGTCTTCGGCGCTGGACGCCCAGAAGATCGGCTACCTGCAACCGACCGACACCATCGTCTTCAACGTGCATGAGCTGCTGCACGTTGCACGCAACGAAGTGCGTGCGCTGTCCGATTCGGGCTACCGCGCACCGCTGCGCCCGGTGGGCATTCCGGTGGCGGGCCGTTCGGGCATCGCCACGATCAAGGCGTCGCTGGTGAACATGCGTGACGGCGGTTTCATCTCGCAGCACGACTTCACGATTGCCTCGCGCATTGCTGAAGCCGTGTGCGGCGGCGATGTCGAAGCCGGTGCGCTGGTGGACGAAGAATGGCTGCTGGCGCTGGAGCGCAAGGCCTTCGTGGATCTGCTCGGCAGCTCCAAGACCCAGGAACGCATCATGGGCATGCTGCAGACCGGCAAGCCGGTGCGCAACTGATTGCCGCGACGACAGAGAGACAGGAGTTTCATCATGACCAAGCAACTGCAAGACGCCTACATCGTCGCCGCGACGCGTTCCCCGATCGGCAAGGCACCGAAGGGCACGCTCAAGAACCTGCGTCCGGACGACCTGCTGGCGACCATCCTCAAGAGCGCTGTCGCCCAGGTGCCGAACCTGGATCCGGCGCTCATCGAAGACGCCATCGTCGGCTGCGCGATTCCCGAAGCGCAGCAGGGCCTGAACGTGGCGCGTATCGGTGCGCTGCTGGCCGGCTTGCCCAACACCGTGGGCGGCGTCACCGTCAACCGCTTCTGCGCCTCGGGCCTGACCGCCGTGGCAATGGCTGCCGACCGCATCCGCGTGGGCGAATCCGATGTGATGATCGCCGCCGGTGTCGAATCGATGAGCATGGTGCCGATGATGGGCAACTCGCCGTCGATGTCGCCGGACATCTTCACGCGCGACGAGAATGTCGGCATCGCCTACGGCATGGGCCTGACCGCCGAGAAGGTCGCCCAGCAGTGGAAGATTTCGCGCGAGGCGCAGGATGCTTTCTCGCTCGCGTCGCATCAGAAGGCGCTCGCTGCGCAGCAAGCCGGCGAATTCAAGGACGAGATCACCCCGATCGAGATCATTGAGAAGTTCCCGAACCTCGGCACGGGCGCTGTCGACATCAAGACGCGCACGCTGTCGCTGGATGAAGGCCCGCGTGCCGATACGTCGATTGAAGGGCTGGCCAAGCTGCGCGCCGTGTTTGCCAACAAGGGTAGCGTGACCGCCGGCAACAGCTCGCAGACGTCGGATGGCTCGGGTGCGCTGATCCTGGTGTCGGAAAAAATCCTCAAGCAGTTCAATCTGACGCCGCTGGCGCGCTTCGTGTCATTTGCCGTGCGCGGTGTGCCGCCGGAGATCATGGGGATCGGTCCGAAGGAAGCGATTCCCGCCGCGCTCAAGGCCGGTGGGCTCACGCAAGACCAACTCGACTGGATCGAGTTGAACGAAGCGTTTGCCGCGCAGTCGCTGGCGGTGATCCAGGACCTGGGACTGGACACCAGCAAGATCAACCCGCTCGGCGGCGCGATCGCCCTGGGGCACCCGCTGGGCGCGACCGGCGCGATCCGTGCCGCGACCGTCGTGCACGGCCTGCGCCGTCGCAACCTGAAGTACGGCATGGTGACGATGTGTGTCGGCACCGGCATGGGCGCTGCCGGTATTTTTGAACGCATGTGACCCCACGTCAGGGGGAAGGATTAAGTTCTTCCCCCTGCTTGTAAATCGCCCGTCTCACAACGCATGATTGCGCAGGCTCGCGCAGCAATACACCACACAGCGAGCCAAAGCGAGCGGCCCGGCCAAGGGCACGCCACAGAAGCGGAACCACGATTCCGCAACAGAGGAGACACGCTGCCGCGTCAGCGGCGGCGCACCAAGAGGAGGGCGCGATGGGCAACACAATCGTGTTGACGGACGCGGCGTGCGACATGCCGCGCTCGATGATCGATCAACTGGGGTTGGGCGTGGTGCCGTTCCGCATTCGTGCGGGCGAGCTGTTCGTGGAAGACCGTCGCGATGAAGCCGCGCTGCCGCAGCTCTATCGCAAATACCTTGTCGACAAGCAGGACCACTACGCCGAATCGATTCCGCTGCTCGAACGCGAGATCGAAGACTTTCTGCTCAAGCACGTGGTCACGCAGCACGACCGTGCGTTGCTGCTGACGATCGCCAGCTCGCGCAGCCATTTCTACAGCCACGCCACCGGCGCGGTGGTGGGCACCACGGCCAAGAGCTTCAAGCCACGCAAGGATGCCGGCCGCTCAGGCCTGTTCGAGCTGACGGTGGTGGACACCGGTGCCATTGGCCCCGGCCAGGCGCTGATGGTGCACGAGGCCGCCCGCATGCTGCGCGAAGGCGCGGAGGTGCGCGACGTGGTGCACGTGATCGAAAACCGCCTGCGCGATGCCTCGCACGTCTACCTCGTCCCCGACGAGTTGCTGTACATGTACACGCGCGCCAAGCAGAAGGGCGAGAAGAGCATCACCTGGAGCCGCTACATGATGGGCACGGCGTTCAACGTGCGTCCGCTCATCCATATGCATCGTGGCGAGACGGAAGCCATCGCCAAGGTGCGGGGCTCCGAGGAAGGCATTCGCCGCCTGCTTGCGCATACCGAAACCATGATCGCCGAGGAGCGTCTGGCCACGCCCGTGGTGGCGATCACGTATTCCGGTTCGCTCGACACCGTGCGCCGCATGGAGCCCGTGCAGGCGTTGATGCGAACCGCACAGGATCACGGCGTGGAAGTGCTGCTCGCGCCGATGAGCCTGACCGTGGCGTTGAACGTGGGCGCCAACGCGTTCTCCGTCGGTTATCTATCTGATTCGCCTGTGCCGGTTTAGCCGCGCAGGCTTCACCTGGAGTTTTCATGTCGATTCGTACCGAGACCGCAGACGGCGTCCTGACGCTTACGTTTGACCGCCTGGACCGCAAGAACGCCATCACGGCCGCGATGTATCAAACGTTGGCCGATGCCCTGGTGGCCGCCGAGACCGATCCCGCCATCCGCGTGATTGTGCTGGCCGGCCACGAGAGCGTATTCACGGCGGGCAACGATCTCGAAGACTTCATGAAGAATCCGCCCAAGGACGAAAGCGCCCCCGTGCACCAGTTCCTGAAGGCGATCAGCACGGCGACCAAGCCGCTGATCGCTTCGGTGAGCGGCGCGGCGGTGGGTGTAGGCACGACGATGCTGCTGCATTGTGACCTGGTGTATGCGTCGGAGACGGCCAAGCTGTCGATGCCGTTCGCGCAGCTCGGGCTGTGTCCGGAAGCCGCGTCGAGCCTGCTGCTGCCGCAATTGGCCGGTTACCACCGTGCGGCGGACAAGCTGCTCTTCGGCGAGCCGTTCGACGCAAACGAGGCGCGTGAGCTGGGGCTGGTCAACCGCGTGCTGCCGGTCGGTGAACTCGATGCCTTCGTGCGCGCCCAGGCGCGCAAGCTGACGCTGCTGCCGCCGGCCTCGCTGCGCGCCACCAAGCGGCTGATGAAGGATGGCGCGATGCCGCAGATCGCGGCCCGGATGTCGCTGGAAGGCAAGCAGTTTGGCGAGATGCTGCGTGCGCCCGAAGCGCGCGAGGCGTTCACGGCGTTCTTCGAGAAGCGCCGGCCCGACTTCTCACAGTTCAACTGAGCGGTGATCCCGCGCAAGAGAAAACCCGGCCTAGGCCGGGTTTTTTTCTGACCGCGGGCAGCCGGCTCAAAGCTCCGGCAGCAGTCGCGGCTTGCGGCTTTCGTCGGTGGCGACGTAGGTCAGCGTGGCTTCGGTGACCTTGACGGTGGCGTGGCGGCCGTTGGCGCCCATGCGCTGCGCATAGACCTCCACGTCCACGGTGATCGACGTGCGGCCGGTCTTGACCACACTGGCGTAGAAGCTCACCAGGTCGCCCACGTAGACCGGCTGCTTGAAGACGAACGAATTGACCGCCACCGTCGCGACGCGGCCGTTGGCGCGCACCACCGCCGGGATCGACCCGGCAATGTCGACCTGCGACATGATCCAGCCGCCGAACACGTCGCCGTGGACGTTGGCGTCGGAGGGCATCGGCATCACGCGCACGGCAGGCTGCTTGTCGGCGGGCAATTTGACTTCAGCGGAGGCGGCGGTATCGGACATGATGAGGCAGGGCAGCATTGAGGCGGGCGGGCACCGGTGGCGCGGGGCACGCCTGGGTGATCGGTGGGAGAATACACAATCCGCTATTTTATTGCACCGCACATGCGTCGCTTTCCCGCCTCTTCCGAACCGCCTCCGCCGGGGGCTCAACGCGGCGACTGGCGTACCATCAAGAGCCTCCTGCCCTATCTGTGGGCCTACAAATGGCGCGTGGCGCTGGCGCTGTCGTTCCTGATTGCCGCCAAGGTGGCCAACCTGGGCGTGCCGATGGTCATGAAGCGGCTGATCGATTCGATGAACGTGTCACCATCGGACCCGCGCGCGCTGCTGGTCGTGCCGGTGGGCACCATCGTCGCGTATGGGCTGCTGCGGCTGTCGACATCGCTGTTTTCGGAGCTGCGCGAAATCCTCTTCTCCAAAGTGACGGAGAGTTCGGTGCGCACGCTCGCACTGCAGGTGTTCCGCCATCTGCATGCGCTGTCACTGCGCTTTCACCTCGAGCGCCAGACCGGCGGCATGAGCCGCGACATCGAACGCGGTACGCGGGGCATCCAGTCGCTCATCTCGTATTCGCTGTACAGCATCCTGCCGACGCTGGTGGAGGTCGGGCTCGTCATCACGTACTTCTTCGTGAAGTACGACGCGTGGTTTGCGTTCATCACGTTCTGTGCGCTGGTTGCGTACATCGCCTTTACCGTGACCGTGACGAACTGGCGTACGAACTTCCGTCGCAAGATGAACGAGCTGGATTCGCGCGCCAACCAGAAGGCGATCGATTCGCTGCTGAACTTCGAGACCGTCAAGTACTTCGGCAACGAAGAGTACGAAGCGCGCCGCTACGACGAGAACCTGCTCAAGTACCGCGCCGCGGCCATCCGTTCGCAGAACTCGCTGTCGATACTGAATTTCGGCCAGCAGTTCATCGTGGCGGTGGCGCTCATCCTGATCCTGTATCGCGCCACGCAAGGGGTGGCGGCGGGGCACATGACGCTGGGTGACCTCGTGCTGGTCAACACGCTGATGCTGCAGATCTACATTCCGCTCAACTTCCTGGGCGTGATCTACCGCGAGCTCAAGCAGGCCGTGGCCGACATGGACCGCATGTTCCACCTGCTGCATACCAACCGCGAAGTGGCCGACAAACCCGATGCGCCGCCGCTGGCCGTGCATGCCGGCCAGGTGCGGTTCGCGCATGTCGATTTCGGCTACGAGGCCAACCGGCAGATCCTGTTCGACGTCGATTTCACCATCCCTGCCGGCACGACCACTGCGGTGGTCGGCCAGAGCGGCTCGGGCAAATCGACGCTCGCGCGCCTGCTGTTCCGCTTCTACGACGTCAAGTCCGGTGCCATCGAAATCGACGGGCAGGACGTGCGCGACGTCACGCAGGCCAGCGTGCGTGCGGCCATCGGCATCGTTCCGCAGGACACGGTGCTCTTCAATGACAGCATCTACTACAACATCGCCTATGGCCGGCCCGACGCCACGCGCGAAGAGGTCATCGAGGCCGCCCGCGCGGCGCAGATCCACCACTTCGTCGAATCGCTGCCCGACGGCTATGACACCCAGGTCGGGGAGCGTGGCCTGAAGCTCTCCGGCGGAGAGAAGCAGCGGGTGGCCATCGCCCGCACGCTGCTCAAGCGCCCACCGATCCTCGTCTTTGATGAGGCCACTTCGGCGCTGGACTCGCGCACGGAGCACGCCATCCAGGATGAGTTGATGCGCCTGGCGCAGAACCACACCACGCTGGTGATCGCGCATCGGCTCTCGACCATCGTGAGCGCGCACCAGATCCTGGTGATGGAGCACGGCCGCATCATCGAGCGCGGCACGCACGAGCAGTTGCTGCGTGCGGAGGGCCGCTATGCGCAGATGTGGCGCATGCAGGCACGCGAGCCCGAGCGCGTGGCCGCAGAAACCGAAGACGCAGAGAACGCCTGAGCAGGTTGGGGAGGCAACGCAATGGAACTCAAATGGCTGGAAGACTTCGTCAGCCTGGCCGAGACACGCAGCTTTTCGCGCTCGGCCGAATTGCGGCACGTGACGCAGCCGGCGTTTTCGCGGCGCATTCAATCGCTCGAAGCGTGGCTGGGCAACGAACTGATCGACCGGTCGAGCTATCCCACGCGCCTGACCACCGCCGGCGAGGTCTTCTATGAACAGGCCCTGGCGATGCTGGCGCAGGTCAGCGAAACGCGTGCGCTGATGCGCGGACAGCGTCCGGCCAGCGCCTCGACGATCGATTTTGCGGTGCCGCATACGCTGTCGCTCACGTTCTTTCCGGGCTGGCTCGCGCAGGTGGAGGAGAAGGTCGGCAAGCTGCAATGCCGGCTGCGCGCGCTGAACGTGCATGATGCGGTGATGACGCTGGTGGAAGGCGGCTGCGATCTCGTCATGGTCTATCACCACGCCCGGCAGATGATCCAGCTCGATCCGACGCGCTATGACATGCTGGTGCTCGGCACGGAGCGGCTGTCGCCGTTCTCCAAGCCCGATGCGAACGGTCGTCCGATTTATCGACTGGCGCCCGCCGCGCGCAAGCCGATCGCCTATCTTAGCTATACGCCCAATGCCTTCCTGGGCCGCATGGTCGATGTGCTGCTGGAAAACTCGCCAGTCGCGCCGCTGCTCGACAAGTGCTACGAAACCGACATGGCCGAAGCGTTGAAGGTGATGGCGCTGGCGGGCCACGGTGTGGCCTTTCTGCCCGAGAGCGCGGTGCGCGACGAAGTGGCTGCGGGCCGCCTGGTGCGGGCAGAAGGCAAGGGCGGCGGCACGTTGTCGATCGAAATGGAAATCCGGCTCTATCGCGAGCATCCGCAGAACGGTGCGCACGACCGCCGGCATCCGCAATCCAAGCGCAAGCGCGAGCTGATCGACACGCTGTGGGGCGCGCTGGCGGGTTGAACGGGGCCATCGAACACAAGCCCAGGTTATGCGCCAAACGCATAACCCGATGTAAAAACGGCATTGGATTTCGATGTGGGGCATCCCTAAGCTGGCGAGCATTTTCTGGGACAGCATGTTCCCAAACCAGGGGCCTTACCGAGGTTCAAAAGAGGAAGACAACCATGTCCAATGTCGCATCTCCGTCGACACTCCAACACGCCATTCCGTCCTATCTGCCGGCCGACAACCTCGGCCCGTGGGGCATCTACCTGCAGCAGGTCGATCGGGTCACCCCCTATCTCGGCTCGCTCGCACGCTGGGTTGAAACGCTCAAGCGCCCCAAGCGCGCGCTGATCGTCGACGTGCCCATCCAGATGGACGACGGCCGCATCGCCCACTTCGAGGGCTATCGTGTGCAGCACAACACGTCGCGCGGCCCGGGCAAGGGCGGCGTGCGTTTCCACCAGGACGTGACGCTGTCGGAAGTGATGGCGCTGTCGGCCTGGATGTCGGTGAAGAACGCGGCCGTGAACGTGCCGTATGGCGGTGCGAAGGGCGGCATCCGTGTCGATCCGCGCAAGCTGTCTTCCGGTGAACTCGAACGCCTGACCCGCCGCTACACGAGCGAGATCGGCATCATCATCGGCCCGAACAAGGACATTCCGGCTCCGGACGTGAACACCAACGCGCAGATCATGGCGTGGATGATGGACACGTATTCGATGAACGAAGGCGCGACCGCCACGGGCGTGGTGACCGGCAAGCCGATCGCACTGGGCGGCAGCCTCGGTCGCCGCGAGGCCACCGGCCGCGGCGTGTTCGTGGTCGGCAGCGAAGCCGCACGTAACCTGGGCATCGACGTCAAGGGTGCGCGCGTGGTGGTGCAGGGCTTCGGCAACGTGGGCAGCGTGGCCGCCAAGCTGTTCCATGACGCCGGCGCGAAGGTCATCGCCGTGCAGGACCACAAGGGCATCGTGTTCAACGGCAGCGGCCTGGATGTCGACGCGCTGATCAAGCACGTCGACCACAACGGCAGCGTTGCCGGCTTTGCCGCAGAGACGGTCTCCGCCGACGACTTCTGGGCGCTGGACTGCGAGTTCCTGATCCCGGCAGCGCTGGAAGGCCAGATCACGGCGAAGAACGCGCCCCATATCAAGGCAAAGATTGTCGTTGAAGGTGCAAACGGCCCCACGACGCCCGAGGCCGACGACATCCTGCGCGAGCGCAACATCCTGGTCTGCCCCGACGTGATTGCCAACGCGGGCGGCGTGACGGTCAGCTATTTCGAGTGGGTGCAGGATTTCTCGAGCTTCTTCTGGACCGAAGATGAGATCAACCAGCGCCTGGTACGGATCATGCAAGACGCGTTCCGCGCCATCTGGCAGGTGGCCCAGGACAACAAGGTAACCCTGCGTACGGCGGCGTTCATCATCGCCTGTACGCGGATTCTGCAGGCCCGCCAAGAGCGCGGTCTGTACCCCTGATCGGCGACGCGTCGGTCAATTCCGGCGCGGTGCTCCAACAGGGCGCTGCTCCGGTCTCTCGCGTCGCCGCCGATCAGGCGGCCATGCGCGACGGTTGAAGAAAGCCGGTGTTCATGAGCGAACCATAACGTTCCAGGGCACCGCACCATGAGAGGGGCGGCCATATCCACGGTACCGTCGTCCCTCCATTCTCAAGTCGGGTTCGTGTAAGCGACAGAGAGCGCACATCGGGCAGGCTTTATTTCCCCTGTTTTTTTCGTCGCAGCATCTCGCTCAAGCTATCGCGCCGGCGCGCCGATGGTGAAAGCGGGTTGGCGTCAATCGCGACGTGCGCGTTTTCCGGTTTTCTGGAAAAGCACAACGTAAGGTGTGCGGTTGTCCAGAATGGCGGCTTGCGGCAGACGCTGCATCAGAGGAAAAAATCCGTTCGATTCAACGATTTAGTGGCAACACCAATACTGTCGCCAAACGTTTTTTGGTACAGTCCCGTCTTTCTCTTTCATGGTCAAAAGGAGACTTTCATGAACCTCGCCAAGCTGGCAACCGTGCTTGCAGCCGTTGGTGTGTTGAGCAGCGCAGCTCACGCAGAAGAGCTGACTGGTACGCTGAAGAAGATCAAAGACACCGGCACCATCACGCTGGGCGTGCGCGATTCGTCGATCCCGTTCAGCTACAACGTGGGCGGTGTTCGCACGATCGGTTATTCGTACGACATCAACCAGAAGATCGTCGAGGCCGTGAAAGAACAGCTCAAGCTGCCCAAGCTTGAGGTCAAGGAAATCCCGATCACCTCGCAGAACCGCATCACGCTGCTGCAGAACGGCACGATCGACATCGAGTGCGGTTCGACCACGAACAACCTCGAGCGCCAGAAGCAGGCTTCGTTCACGAACTCCATCTTCGTCATCGGCACCCGCATCATGGTGAAGAAGGATTCGGGCATCAAGGACTGGGCCGACCTGAAGGGCAAGAACGTGGTGACGACCGCCGGCACGACGTCCGAGCGCCTGCTGCGCAAGATGAACGATGACCAGAAGCTGGGCATGAACATCATCAGCACGAAGGACCACGGCCAGTCGTTCCTGACGCTGGAATCGGGCCGCGCCGTCGCGTTCATGATGGACGATGCGCTGCTGTACGGCGAGCGCGCCAAGGCCAAGAACCCGTCTGATTGGGTGGTGGTCGGCAAGCCGCAATCGCGTGAGGCCTACGGCTGCATGGTCCGCAAGGACGACAAGCCGTTCAAGACTCTGGCCGACAAGACCATCGCCGGCATGATGAAGGACGGCGAGATCGCAGCGCTGTACAAGAAGTGGTTCGAGCAGCCGGTTCCGCCCAAGGGCCTGAACCTGGACTTCCCGCTGTCCGACGACATGAAGGCGCTGATCAAGAACCCGAACGACAAGGCTCTTGACTGATCGGCTCCCTCAACGGGCCTGAATCAGCGTCATCGAAACGGAAGGCAAAGGCCGGTTAACAGGTCTTCTCCCTTCCGTTTCTTTTTAGGAGTCTGTTCCCGTCCGCAGCGATTGGCCCGGAGTTGGCCTGGGAAGCGCAGCCGTGCAACGCGCACGGCGGCATCGCGAGCCAAGATCAGGACGCGCAGCAGGAGGGGGCAGGCGCAGAGGGAACCACCATGAATTACCACTGGAACTGGGGCGTCTTCTTTACCGAAGCCGCCCAGAATCAGACCTATCTCGACTGGCTGCTCGCGGGGTTGAAGACCACGCTGCTGCTCGGTCTTTCTTCCTGGATCATCGCGCTCGTGCTCGGCTCCGTGCTGGGCGTGCTGCGCACCGTGCCGAACAAGTGGCTGTCGGGCTTCGCCACGGCCTACGTCGAGCTGTTCCGCAACATCCCGCTGATCGTGCAGCTGTTCATCTGGTACTTCGTCGTGCCGGAACTGGTGCCGGGCGGCGACTACATCAAGCAGATGAACCCCGCCACCGCGATGTTCCTGTGCGCGATGCTGTGCCTTGGTACCTTTACCGCGGCGCGGGTGTGCGAGCAGGTGCGCTCGGGCATCAATTCGCTGCCGCGCGGCCAGCGCAACGCCGGTCTGGCGATGGGGTTCACGCTGGCGCAGACGTACCGCTTCGTGCTGCTGCCGATGTCGTTCCGCATCATCGTGCCGCCGCTCACGTCGGAGTTCCTGAACATCTTCAAGAACTCGGCCGTGGCATCGACGATCGGCCTGCTCGAACTGGCCGCGCAAGGTCGCCAGCTGGTCGACTACACCGCGCAGCCGTATGAATCGTTCATCGCCGTGACGCTGATGTACATGCTGATCAACCTGACCGTGATGGGCCTGATGCGCTGGGTGGAAGCACGTACCCGCCTGCCTGGCTTCATCGGCGGCAAGTAACAGGGCGAGGACTTTCCATGGCTTATCAATTCGATTTCTCGTCCATCAATGCCGACAACATGCGCGTGCTCGGCGAGGGGATGATCCTCTCGCTCGAGATCACGGGCACGGCCATCCTGGTCGGCATCGTCTGGGGCACGCTGCTCGCCATGATGCGACTCTCGGGCATCAAGCCGCTGCAGTGGTTCGGGCAGGCGTACGTGAACCTCTTCCGCTCCATCCCGCTGGTGATGGTGCTGCTGTGGTTCTTCCTGATCGTGCCGCAGGTCCTGCAGAAGATCTTCGACCTGTCGCCGGCCACCGACATGCGGATGACCTCCGCGCTGGTTGCCTTCGCGCTGTTCGAGGCGGCGTACTACTCCGAGATCATCCGCGCCGGTATCCAGAGCGTGTCGCGCGGGCAGATGTTCGCGGCCTATGCGATGGGCATGACGTACGGCCAGGCCATGCGCCTGGTGATCCTGCCGCAGGCCTTCCGCAACATGATCCCGCTGCTGCTCACGCAGGCCATCATCCTGTTCCAGGATACGTCGCTGGTGTATGTGAGCGCGCTGTCGGACTTCTTTACGCAGGCATACAACATCGGCGAGCGCGACGGCCGTATCGTCGAGCTGCTGCTGTTTGCCGGCTTTGTCTATTTCATGATCTGCTTCGGCGCCTCCGTGCTGGTGAAGCGGCTTCAGAAGAAGGTGACCCAATGATCGAGATCAAGAACGTTTCCAAGTGGTACGGCAGCTTCCAGGTGCTGACCGACTGCACCACCAGCGTGAAGAAGAGCGAGGTGGTGGTGGTGTGCGGCCCGTCGGGTTCGGGCAAGTCCACGCTCATCAAGACCGTCAACGCGCTGGAGCCGTTCCAGAAGGGCGAGATCCTCGTCGATGGCACGTCCGTGGGCGCCAAGGGCACGAACCTGCCGAAACTGCGTTCGCGCGTGGGCATGGTGTTTCAGAACTTCGAGCTGTTCCCGCATCTGTCGATCACCGAGAACCTCACGATCGCGCAGCAGAAGGTGCTGGGCCGCTCGAAGGAAGAAGCGATGGCCAAGGGCCTGAAGTACCTGGACCGCGTGGGCCTGAAGGCGCATGCCGCCAAGTACCCGGGTCAGCTCTCGGGTGGCCAGCAGCAGCGCGTGGCGATTGCCCGTGCGCTCTCGATGGACCCGATCTGCATGCTGTTCGACGAACCGACCTCCGCGCTGGACCCGGAAATGGTCAACGAAGTGCTCGACGTGATGGTGGAGCTCGCCAAGGAAGGCATGACCATGATGTGCGTGACCCACGAAATGGGTTTCGCCCGCAAGGTCGCCAACCGCGTGATCTTCATGGATCAGGGCCGCATCGTTGAAGACTGCGAGAAGGAAGAGTTCTTCGGCAACATCGAGAACCGTTCGGACCGCGCCAAGCAGTTCCTGTCGAAAATCCTCTCGCACTAAGCACAGGCGCGAGGCAACAAAATGCCGCTCCGGGTGTATCCCACCTCGGAGCGGCTTTTTTGATGGGCGATGCAGCGTCAGGTGCAGGCCGTGTTGGCGGCATTGGCGATCTGCACTGCCTCCGGAATCGGCACCTTGGTCGCCATGGTCGCCTGGCCCGATTCGAACATCAGCAGTTCGCCCGGCACGAACGGCGTCCAGACTTCGTTGTCGGTGAGCGGCGCGGTGGCGATCACAGCCACGCGATCGGCTGGTGTCGTGTACTTGGCGAAATCGATCGTCATGTCGGCGTCGATCAGG
>NZ_LWRX01000144.1:0-18556 GCF_001683835.1 Ralstonia sp. RL
CCTCCTGTTGCGCCGCGAAAAAACCCCGCCGCGACAGCTTTGTGCATAAGTCAAGTCTTGACAGCCCGCTTGCGCACCAAAACGCGCGAAATAAATCGCTTGACAGCAGGCCAGGGCCAGATGGGGCCACCGGCGGGCGAGTAGTCACTCACCCTCGGCGCACCAAAGCGGCGACGATTCCACTCGTGCCGCCGGCTTCACGCACCGCGACGGCTCAATTCAAACGCCATCGCGCCGCAGCATGGCCCCGTTAAGCCGCCTTTGCGCGCAGCGTCCGGCTGAAGCTGTGCACCTCGTCCACCAGCACCGACACCGCCTCGGGACGCGTGAACTGCGAGATGCCGTGGCCGAGGTTGAAGATGTGGCCATCGCTGCCACCGCCGGCTGCATAGTCTTCCAGCACGCGGCGCGCTTGCGCGCGGATCGCCTCCGGCTCGGCAAACAGCACGGTCGGGTCCAGGTTGCCTTGCAGGGCGACGCGGCCTGCTGTTCGCTGGCGGGCGCGCTGCAGGCTGACGGTCCAGTCCACACCCAGCGCGTCGGCACCGGTCTCGGCCATGGCTTCGAGCCACAGGCCGCCGCCCTTGGTGAAGAGGATGACCGGCGCACGCTGGCCGTCGGCGCCGGCGCGAATACCTTGTACCACGCGCGCCATGTAGGCCAGCGAGAACTCATGGTAGATGCCGTCGGCCAGCGCCCCGCCCCACGTATCGAAGATCTGCACAGCCTGGGCACCGGCATCGATCTGCGCGTTCAGGTAGTCGATCACGGCCTGCGCGTTGATCTCCAGGATGCGGTGCATCAGGTCCGGGCGCGCGTAGAGCATCGACTTGACGGTGCGGAAGTCGTCCGAACCGCCGCCTTCCACCATGTAGCAGGCGAGCGTCCACGGGCTGCCCGAGAAGCCGATGAGCGGCACGCGCTGGCGGCCGTCCTGGACGAGCGCACGGCGGATTTCCGCCACGGCGTCAAACACGTATTGCAGCGACGACATGTCCGGCACCGACAGCGCCGCCACATCGGCTTCCGTGCGCACCGGCTTGGCAAAGCGCGGCCCCTCGCCCTGAGCGAACGACAGCCCCAGGCCCATGGCGTCGGGCACGGTCAGGATGTCGGAAAACAGGATTGCCGCGTCCAACGGGTAGCGATCCAGCGGCTGCAACGTCACCTCGGTCGCATACGCCGGCGACTTGGCCAGGCCGAGGAAGCTGCCGGCCCGCGCGCGCGTGGCGTTGTACTCGGGCAGATAGCGGCCCGCCTGGCGCATCAGCCACAGCGGCGTGTAGTCGGTCGGCTGGCGGCGCAGGGCGCGCAGGAAGGTGTCGTTGGCGAGCGGTGCGGACATGGCGGATGCGGTTTTACGAAGGGGGCCATTGTAAGGGATGGTGTTTTTGGGCCATCCGCCGGTGTCGCCTATAGTGGAGCCCGCCCATTCCATCCCACCCCCCGAGGAGCCCTGCATGACACACAAGGGAAGCTGCCACTGCGGACACGTCGCCTTCGAAGTCGAAGGCCACCCGGAAAGCGCCATGGCCTGCAACTGCTCGATCTGCCGGCGCAAGGGCTCACTGCTGTGGTTCGTGCCTCGCGACAAGGTGCGCCTGCTCACACCGGAAGCCAACGCCAGCACCTACGTCTTCAACAAGCACGTGATCAATCACCGCTTCTGCCCGACGTGCGGCATCCACCCGTATGCCGAGGGCAAGATGCCCGATGGCACACCGACGATCGCGGTCAACATCCGCTGCCTGGAAGACATCGACCTGGACAGCGTGCCCGTCAAGCACTTCGACGGCCGTTCGATGTAGCCCCCGCGCGCTTAACCGGCGCGCAGCTTGAACAGGCCCACCGTGCGCGCCAGGCTGTGCGCCTGTTCGTTGAGCATTGAGGAGGCGGCCGTCGACTGTTCCACCAGCGCCGCGTTCTGCTGCGTGGCCTGATCCATCTCGGCAACGCTGCGGTCGATCTGGCTGATGCCGGCGCTCTGCTCGTGCATCGCGCCGTCGATCTCGCCGATGATGTGGGCGACGCGCTCGATGCCCTGCACGATCTCCTGCATCGTCGCGCCCGCGGCCTGCACGCGCTCGGCGCCGGTCTTCACACTGGCTTCCGATGCCTGGATCAGGTCCTTGATCTCGCGCGCGGCGGTGGCGCTGCGCTGGGCAAGCGTGCGCACCTCGCCGGCCACCACGGCAAAGCCCCGGCCGTTGTCGCCAGCGCGGGCCGCCTCGACGGCGGCATTGAGCGCGAGGATGTTGGTCTGGAACGCGATGCTGTCGATCACGCCGATGATCTCGGTGATGCGCGCCGACGACTTGGCGATCTCGTCCATCGTGCTGACCGCGCTGGAGACCACCTCGCCGCCGCGCGTGGCGGCCTGGCTGGCGTCGCTCGCCAGGCGCGTGGCCTGCATCGCGGCGTCGGCCGAGCTCTTCACGCTCGTCGTCAGCTCGGTCAGCGCCGCTGAGGTTTGCTGCAGGTTGCTGGCCGACGCTTCCGTGCGGCTGGACAGGTCGCGGTTGCCCATCTCGATCTCGCCGGTGGCCGACTTCATGTTCTCGACGCTGGCGCGCACTTCCAGCAGCACCGCGCCGATCTTGTCGATGAAAGTGTTGAACGACGCGCTGATCTGCGCGACTTCATCGTTGCCGACCACAGGCAGGCGGTGCGTGAGGTCGCCGC
Organism: Ralstonia sp. RL; assembly: GCF_001683835.1. NCBI lineage: Bacteria > Pseudomonadati > Pseudomonadota > Betaproteobacteria > Burkholderiales > Burkholderiaceae > Ralstonia > Ralstonia sp. RL. The sequence goes on from NZ_LWRX01000144.1 coordinate 2,683, forward strand.
CGCCCGCGCCGATGGTGTCCATTGCATCGCGCACCTGCGACAGCCGGCGGAACGACTGCGACGTGAAGAACGCGGCGATGCCCACGGCCGCCAGCGTCAGCAGCACCATGGCCACGGCCAGCGCCTTGACGACATTGCGCAGGCCGGCGGTGGCCTCGGCCTTGTCCAGCGCGATCACCAGATACCAGTCGGTGCCCTGCACGGCCTGCGCCTTGAGCAGCTTGGCCGCGCCGGCCAGCTCCACTTCCAGCGGCGACGTGGCCTTGGCCAGGTTCGCCAGCGTCTCCGCCGTGAGCGATGCCGCCACGTCGGTGGCCGGCTTGAGCATCAGCTTGGCGTCGGGGTGTGCGATGACCTGGCCGTCCTTGGCCACCACAAACGCCAGGCTCGATGGCGTCGGATGCACCGCGGCCACGACTTCGCGCACGCCGTCGAGGGGCACGGCGCCCGAGAGCGCGCCGGCCGTCTCGCCGTTCTTCACGAGGGGCGCCGCAAACGACACGTACGGCACGCCGGTCGACACGTCGCCATACGGCTTGGTGACGAGCAGCTTGCCGGCTGCAATGGCCTGCTTGTACCAGGGGCGGCCGGTGGGGTCGTAGTCCTTGGGCGTGGTGCTGCTGGTGGAGATGAACGACTTGTCGGTCCAGCCGATCGTGATGATCGGGAAACCGTTGGCGTTGCCCATCTGCTTGCCGAAGCCCTGCGGGTCGCCGTGCTCGATGACCTCGGCGGTGGCCTTGACGGCCTGCGCCTTGGCCGCGACCCATTTGTCGATGGCCAGCGTGTTGCCGCTGGCGATGGCGGCGAGGTTCTGGTCGATGCTCTCCATCGTGTTGCTGCGCACGATGGAATACGTGGCGGCGCCGGACAGGGCCAATGCGCCGATCACGGTAGCCGACGAGATGATGAGAATGCGGGTGCGAAGGGAGGAGATCATGATGCTTCCGGATGGAACGTCCTGCATGAATCTGTCTGCGTACGGTGCGACCGTAGCGCCCTTCAGGATCACTGCCGGCTGTCGGGGGCCACTGAGCAAGCTACGGCAGCCCCGCCGCGAACTTGAGGCGCGGCCGTCCGCCCATGCGAGGGGGCTGCCGACCGGCTTCGGGCCCGGCCCGGTGCGTCACCTGCGGATCAGGCCAGGCGCAGCGTTTGCGCAAGGTGCCCGTACACCGTCGCGATGCGCCGCAAATGGCGCGACTCCGGATGCGTCAGCAGCCACAGCTCGGACGGGTTGGCGTCGGGCAGGTCGCGCAGCAGGACCAGGTCGCTGCGCACCCGCGCCGTGAGCACGGGCAGGATGCCGACGCCCATGCCCGCGGCCACCATCTCGGCCACGACCTGCAGGCTGTTGACGGAATACGTGGGCACCACCTTCGGAAAATGCCGCTTGCGCCAGCCCACCGAAGGGTGTTCGGGGATCGCCTCGTCAATGGCGATCCACGGCGTGCGGCCGGCCTCGACGTCGGCATAGGTCAGGCCGCTCGTCCGACCCGCGTACAGCGCCACGCGAAGGGTGCCGAGGTGCTTGCCGACCAGGTGCTGCGGCGGGCGCCGCGTGGCGCGCACGGCGATATCCGCATCGCGGCGGGTGAGGCTCGCCAGCTCGTTGCCCGCGTGCAGGTCGTAGCCGAGGTTCGGATGCTGCGCCTGCAGCGCCTTGAGCGCCGGCGCGACGAGCCCCACGAGGATGGTGTCGGTGGTGGTGATGCGCACCGTGCCCGAGACCTCTTCTGGCGCGGCATGGACGACGGCGCGGGCCGCCTCGAGGGCCGATTCCACCTGCTCCGCCTGCTCGGCCAGCAGCAGCGCCAGTTCGCCCGCCAGGTAACCGGTGCGCGAGCGGGCAAACAGCGCCTGGCCCAGTCCGCGCTCGATGCGCTGCAACGACCGGAACACCGTCGACGCGTCCACCCCGAGCCGCTCGCCCGCGGCCGCCAGGGTGCCGGCGCGCGCCAGCGCCAGGACGATCTCGAGATCCGCGGCGCTCAGGCGGTATTGCGTTTGTGCAAGCATGGTTTTCTGTCCCGCCTATTTCATTGGCATCTACGCAATCCTACAGTGTTGCCAGCGCCGTTGCCGCCGCCCGGTGGTCACGGGTTCTCAACACGCAATCAAGACGGATCTCTCATGAAGCTCTACTACGCCGCCGGCACCTGCTCGCTGGCCGTACACATCGCCCTGCGTGAAGTGGGCGCAAAGTTCGACCTGACCGCAGTGGACCTCGCCAAGCACCTCACCGCCGACGGGACGGATTTCTATACGATCTCGCCGCGCGGCTACGTGCCGCTGCTGGAGTTCTCCGACGGCTCGCGCCACACCGAAGCCGCCGCCCTGCTCCAATACGTGGCCGACCTCGATCCCGCGCATGCCTTGATCGGCAAGGCCGGCAGCGCCCATCGCCTGGCGGTGATCGAATGGCTGACCTTTATCAGCTCCGAGCTGCACAAGGGTTTCGGCCCGCTGTGGCACAAGGAGACGCCCGAGGCAACGCGCCAGAGCACCAAGGACAAGCTCGCCAAGCACTTTGCCGAGCTCGACGCCCGCCTGGCCAAGCAGCCGTATCTGGCCGAGACCTACAGCGTGGCCGACGCCTACGCCTTCACGGTGCTGAACTGGAGTAACTTCCTCGCGCTGCCGATGACGGCCTATCCGAACGTGCAGGCCTACATGGCCCGCGTGAGCGCGCGGCCCGCCGTGCACGAAGCGATGAAGGCCGAAGGGCTGGTGAAGTGAGGCGGCGCAGCTCAGTCGCCTGAGCGCTCGACGAGGTTGGGCGGGGCAGGCTGCACCGTACGCGGCTGCAGCAGCAGGTGCAGCCCCAGCCCGATCGCCGCGCCGGCGCACTCGGCCATGACAAAGCCCGGAACACTTGCCGGCGCGATGCCCGCAAAGCTGTTGCTGAACATGCGCCCGAATGCCGCCGCCGGGTTGGCAAACGACGTCGAGGCCGTGAACCAGTACGCCGCGCCAATGTACGCGGCCACGAGGGACGATGCCCTGCCCGACGGCGCGCGCAGGACCACGAGCAGCAGGCCGGCGGTCGCCACCGCCTCGGCCATCCACTGCCCTGACCCGCTGCGCAACCGGGTGGAAAACTGCAGCAGCGTCATGTCGAACATGGCCTGCGCGAGCCACGCTCCCAGCACGGCGCCGACAAACTGCGCGGCCATGTAGGGCGCCAGCGCCGCACGCGGCATCTCGCCACGCAAGGCCAGCGCCGCGCTCACCACCGGATTGAAATGCGCGCCGCTGATCGGCCCGAACAGTTCGATCAGCACGTACAGACCGCAGACCGTGGCCGCCGTATTGGCGAGCAGCGCCACTGCCGCGTTGCCGCCGGCAAGCCGCTCGGCCATGATGCCCGAGCCAATGACGATGGCCAGCAGCAACGCCGTTCCCATCGATTCGGCCAGCAGCCGGGTACGCAGGTCCGCCATGGCGTTCAGGTCTGCGCGATGCGCTCGAGCGCGGTCTGAAGCTCGGCGTTGCTCAGCGTGTCAAGCGGCAACGCCAGCAACTGCAGCATGCGGTAGCCGATCGCTTGGCGTGTCAGCTCGAAGGCCTGGCGCTTGTCCGCGTCGCCGCCCGGGGCGTTGGACGGGTCGGCATAGCGCCAATGGACCTTGACGGGGCTGCCCGGCCAATACGGACACGCCTCGGCCGCCGCGCTGTCACACACGGTGATGACGATGCGCATGTGCGGTGCACCGTCTGCCGCGAAGGCATCCCAACTCTTGCTGTGGTAGCCGGCCACGTCGACGCCGGCATTGGCGAGCGCTTCCACGGCAAACGGGTTCAGGCGGCCGCTTGGCGCACTGCCTGCGCTGTAGGCACGCACATCCCTGGAGAGCCTGCGTGCCCAGTGGTTCAGCATGCCTTCGGCCAGCACGCTGCGCGCGGAGTTGTGCGTACACAGGATCAGGACATTCGTCGGCATACGTCAGGCAAGCGCATCAACATTGGCAGGAAACGGCGCTGACATCGAGGCACCGCGCGCCCTGGCAGCAGTTTTCAGTGAGAAAGCCGAGCAGCCCGTTCATGTGCGCGAATGCGGCCCGATAGATCAGGTGGCGGCCGTTCCGCTCCTGGGTTACGAGCTGCGCACTCATGAGCTCCTTGAGGTGGAACGACAGCGTCGCGCCGGGCACGTCCAGCTGTTCTGCGAGGGCGCCCGGCGTGAGGCCCGCGGGTCCGGCCGCCACGAGCATGCGAAACACACGCAGCCGCACGGTGTGCGCGAGCGCGGCCAAGGAACGGATGACGAGGGTTTCTTCCATATTTCCAATATATTGGAAACATTCCGGGCAGACAATCGCTTCCAGACCCGACTTCCCGTGCCGAACGTTTGCGGAACGCCTTACAACACACGGCGCGGCGAGGCCAGACGCGAACGGCTTCGCATGCCGTCCTGTCATCAATGCGTCGCTACAATCGCAAGCTTTGCTCTCCTCCGCCGGTTGCGGCGCTTTCCATGTTCAAGCACATTGTTTTCGCCCTGGCTGTTGCAGCCGCGGGCTTGCCGGTGGTCGCGGGCGCGCAGGTGCGCGGTGCAGGGTCGACGGCCGCCGCACCGGTCTATCGCGTGTGGTCGACGGGGTATGCGGCGGCGTCCGGCGTCACGCTCAGCTATGACGCGGTGGGTTCCGGCGAAGGCTTGAAGCGCATTCGCGCCGGCGACGTCGACTTCGGCGCGTCAGACGTGCCGCTTTCCGCGGCGGAGGCATCCAAGGCCGGCCTGGTCTGCGTGCCGTCGGTGGTCACGGGCGCGGTTCCCTTTGTGAACGTGCCCGGTGTGCCGCGCGGCCAGTTGAAGCTGACGGGCGAGCTGCTCGCCCAGATCTTCCTCGGCAAGGTCGAGACGTGGGATGCACCGGAGCTGCGTGCGCTGAATCCAGGCATGACGCTGCCCAAGCTGAAAATCCACCCCGTCGTGCGCGCCGATGGCTCCGGCACCACATACCACTTCACCGATTACCTGAGCGCGGTCAGCCCCGAGTGGAAGGCCACGTACGGCGCCAGGTCGACGGTCAGCTGGCCGGCAGGCTTCACCGCCGCCAAGGGCAGCACGGACGTGGTCAAGGCCGTGCAGGCGACGCCGGGAGCGATCGGGTATGTCGACTACAACTACGTCGTCGACAACGACCTGAACGGCGTGCAGCTGCGCAATGCGGCGGGACGCTTCGTGAGCGCGCAGGTCAGCGGCTTCCGTGAGGCCGTGCTGCAAAGCGCGTGGAACCGCAAGGGCGATTTCACCGCGCCGCTGGTCAATCTGCCCGGCGCGGAAACGTGGCCGATCACCATGGGCACGTTCATCATCGTGCCGGCGGTGAGCCGCTCAGGCACACGCACGCTGGCGGCCTTGAAGTTTCTGACGTGGGGTTACTTCCACGGGGACGAGCTGGCCGCGCGCGCGAAGTTCGTACCGTTGCCCGAGCGGGTGCAGGCGAGCGCCTATCGTGAGCTGTCGCGGGTGACGGACGCATCGGGCACTCCCATCGGCCTGCAGAGCATGCCGGCAAACTGGGGCAAATAGGCTGCCGAGGCAGTGTCGGCGTGACGCCGCCGCACCATCTTGACGCGAGTCGGCCGGCGCACTGAAAGCTTTGCAACAGGGCTGGATTGTTCCGGCGCGTTTCCTATAGTGGTCACTCGCCGCACAGGCCAGCCAGCACGGGAAGCAGACATGGGTACCGCCATTGCAGACCAGGATGAGCAGATCGACAAGATCGCGCAGGACACCGGCGCGCCGGCCGACCTTGTCCGCGTGCAGTACATGGAGACATTGCGCACATTGGCCGCCGATGCGCGGGTGCACGACTACCTCTCGTTGTTCGTCACGCGCCGCGTGATGGCGGCGTTCCGGCCGCGCCGCACGCCGGGCTAGCGCGCGCTCATTCCTCGCTGATCATCCCGACAAAGGCATGCGCCGCGCGGCGCATCCATTCGCGCGCCCGTTCGGCCTCGGGCTGGATGCGCGCAAAGCCGTGCGTCATGCCGGAGGCTTCAATGGTGATGACCTGCGCGCCGTGCTGCACGAGGTGGTCGGCGTACTGCAGGCCGTCATCACGCAGCACATCGTGCGCGGCCACGATGACGACCGTGTCGGGCGGCGTGTGCTGCGGCGGCTGCGCCATGGGGAAGATGCGCGCATCCTGCTCGGCGAGTGGCTTGGCCAGCTGCTGTGCACCGATGAACTGCGTCCAGTACCAGCGCATTTCGTCGCGCGTGAGGCCAGGGCCTTGTGCGAACGCGTTGTAGCTCTCGCTGCCGAAAGCGGGCGTGGTGACCGGGTAGACGAGAAACTGCGCGTTCACGAGGCCCGGCCGGACCATGACATGCACGGCCTCCGCAGCCTGCGCGGCAAGATGCCCGCCCGCGCTGTCGCCACCCACGGCCAGGAAGCCCGGATCGAAGCCAAGCCGCAAGCGCTGTTCGGCCAGATACGCCAACGCATCGCGCGCGTCGTCTGCGGGGGCGGGAAACGGGTGCTCCGGCGCCAGGCGGTAATCGACGCTGACGACTGCACAGCCGGTGTCCTGCGCAAGCAGCGCTGCCAGCATGCGATGCGTCGTACGCGCCGACCCGACCACCCAGCCGCCACCGTGGAACCACACCAGCAGGCGCGGCCGCGCCACGCGCCTGGGGCGGAACACGACGGCATCGAGCGTGCGGCCCGCAAGCGGCAGGCTCAGGTCGGACACCTCCACACCGTCGGGCACGGGCCGATCCGACAGCTGCGCAATCGCTTCGAATTGCGCGCGGCGCGCGGCGGCATCTTCCGGTGCCGGCAAGGCGCCGAATCGTTCGGCAACGCGTTGGTAGAACTGCAGGATCTGCGGATCGACGGCCATGGCATGAGTCGGTTTCAATGACCGCCGAAGTGTAGCGCGACCGCCTCCCCTGCCGCGATACGCCGGCAAGCGGAATGACGCCCCCAGCGTCGGCACGCGCGCGCCCTGCGCCTGGATCTGCCGATGGAAAGACTGACCACTTCGTAGAAGGCGGCGCGCCGTCAGCCGCGCTGCCCGATGCCGAGCCGCCAGTGCTCGATCTTGGTACAGCGGTCCTGCACGGCCGGAATGCCCGCGGCGCGCGCCACGGCCATGGCCTCGTCGTTGACGATGCCCAGCTGCACCCAGATGCCGCCCACGCCCAGTGCCACCGCCTCCTGCACCACCGGCAAGACTTGTTCCGCGCGACGGAAGATGTCGACCAGGTCGATGCGTTGTCCCGCCGCGGCCAGCGTGGTCGCGGCTTCCGTCAGCGTGGCATGGCACGGCTCACCGAGGACATCCTCGCCCGCATGCTGCGGATTGACCGGCACGATGCGATAGCCGGCCTGCTGCAGATAGCGCGCCACGTCGTAGCTCGGCCGCGTGGGGCGCGGCGACAGTCCGACCACCGCGATGGTCTTGCCGGACAGCAGCCGGCGCATGGTGGCCTGTTCGTCTGCGTAGGAAGGTTGGGTGGACATGGTCGGCAATGCAGTCAGGTGGTCGGCCGCCTGCATGCGGCCCCAAGGTCGGGAAGCCGCACGACGGCGCGGAACGCACCCCGCGCGTACGGCCCCACTTCGTATGGCCCGTAATGCACGACGATGCGCTCGCCTTGCAGCGTAAACGGAAACGTGGCGTTGCGCAGGTCCTTCTCCTTGAGCGCGCCGCGTGGCGCCTCGGGTGCGCCTTCGCGCTTGAGGGACTCGACAATCTGCGTGTTGAAGGCTTGCAGGCAGGCGGGCGTCGGGTTCAGCACGTCGGCCAGCACAACGGGCTGGAAGCCTTCCGGACCACGCCGCCAGTTGCCGGCCGAGAAGCCGTAGTTGCCGTGCGCCCCGCCGCTGTAGGCCCACACCATGCGCAGCAGGCTCACGGTGTCACCCACGCCGACGACGCTGATGCGGACAACGCACTCGGTGTCGTACTGGTCGCAGCGGCGCAGGCGCAGCGATTGTACGAGCGCATCGACCGCCGCGTCGCCGGTGACCGGGTAGCGCTCCGTGAGCTTCGCCTGACCGGACGTCGTCGTCGCTTCGAGATACTGCGCGACGCGCTTGAGTGCAAAGGGCCGACTGCGGCCGCCGTCGCTCCAGTTGCCCGTGGCGGTGGTGCCGTCGGCCGACAGCGCGCCCGACAGCATGCCGCCCTCGCGCACGACGGACTGGCCGGACGCGTCCAGCCCCTCGGCGCGCTCGCGCCACACGAAGCGGCGCTCGGGTGCATTGCGGCCCTCGATCGTCCACAGCGCGCGGCCGTCCGGACGGTCGTCGTACGCTTCGCCGGTGAGCGTGTCGGCGGCCTCCTTGTCTTTGTCCTGTCCGCCGCCTGACCGGTCGTAGACGCTGAGCCAGATGTTCCACGCGGAGCTGTCGGCGCCCTTCTCGACCATGCCCTGCCAGAACGTGCCGACGTGGCGCTCGCGCTGCTCTGTCGATTTTGCAAGAGGGGCGATTGGCGCAGAAGCAACGGATGGGGCGGCGGAGGGCGCACTGGGCGTCGCCCCAGGCGGCGTCGGCACCTTATCCGCGCCGGCATGTGCCGCGCCGGTGGCGCCGAGTGCCGCCATCAAGGTAACAAAAACGCCCGCTGCCTCGCGCTTGCGCGCCCGTTGGCGCGCACTTTCTTCTTGCATGCTTCCCCTCCGATGAGCCGGCACGACCGACCGCTCGCGTGCTGCGGGCCGGCGGTTCTTCAAGCCCGGCGCGCGATACGGCAAAACGGTGGGACTGGGCAGGTGCTGTCGGCGTTCCGTCAGCGTTGTGCTCGAGCGCATCCTACGTCACATCCCGCCACTTTTGCAGCGCTTGCATTCGATTGCAATCCGACACACTTTGTTACGTCCCCTGGCGGGTTCGTCGCACACAATGCGTTCGCACCCCGGCGGTTTGTGTCCAACGGTTGTGCCCCGCCGGCGCACCGTGGCGCACACAAGTGCACGACGCACACCACGGTGCAAGGTTACCCCTCCCTTTCGAATTGACCCCTCGAAAGGATTTCCCGTCCGCGCGGCGCTCCCCGGCCCGCGCGCTTTTTTTTGCCTGTGCAATTCGCGGGCCTGCCCCCTTCCCTCGCCGACCTTCATGCCGTGCACGTGGGCGATACACGCGCTTACAAAGGCAAGTCGGCCCTTGCCCGCCCGCCGCGTTAAATGAAGACGTACACGCGGCCGCGGCCGCCCACTGGAAGCGAGGGCTCATCATGTCCAAGGTTTTGCGTCGTTCCTCATACGCCGGCACGCGGCTGCCGCAGGTGCTGCGCGCCGTTGGCGTGGCCGCAGTGCTGCTGGTGTGCGGCGCGCAGGCCGCCATGGCGGCGGATCCGGCTGCGCGCGTCGCGCGGCTGTCGGACTTCTCCGGCGCGGTGAGCTTCGCACCGGCCGGCTCCGACGACTGGGCCGGGGCGACGCTCAACCGTCCGTTTACCAGCGGCGACCGGCTGTGGTCCGACCAAGGCAGCCGCAGCGAGCTCCACGTGGGTTCCACGGCGCTGCGGCTCGGACAGAACACCGGCGCCACGCTCGTCGACCTGGACGACCACAACACCCAGGTCAAGCTGACGCAGGGCGCGCTGTCGGTGCGCGTACGCGCGTTGCCGCCCGACCAGACCGTCGAGATCGATACGCCCAACCTCGCCTTTACGCCGCAAGCGCCGGGCGAGTACCGCCTCGATGTCGCGCCCGATGGCTCCAGCACCACCGTCACCGTCTGGCGAGGACAGGGCACAGCCTATGGCGACGACCGTTCGCTCCCACTGTCGGCCGGTCAGCAGATCCGGTTTGCCGGCACCGACCTCGCGCAGGCCGGCGGCACCGACAACCCTGGCCGCGATGCCTTCGACCGATGGGCCGAATCGCGCGATGCCCGCGAGGACGCGTCGGTCTCGGCGCGCTACGTTGGCCGCGAAATGACCGGCTACGAAGCCCTCGACGACTATGGCACGTGGCGTGAAGAAGCCGGCTACGGTGCCGTATGGGTGCCGCGCGCGGTGCCGGCCGGCTGGGCGCCGTACCGCACCGGACACTGGGCATGGATCGCGCCGTGGGGCTGGACATGGGTCGACGATGCGCCCTGGGGTTTTGCCCCGTTCCACTATGGCCGCTGGGCCTACGTCGGTACCACATGGTGCTGGGTGCCGGGGCCTGTGGTGCCGCGGCCGGTGTATGCGCCGGCGCTCGTCGGCTTTGTCGGCGGCGGGGGCGGTGGTGGCGTGAGCTGGGGCATCCACATCTCGCTCGGATCCCCGGGTGTGGCGTGGTTCCCGCTCGCCCCGGGCGAGGCCTATCGCCCGGTCTACGCGGCCAGCCCGACCTATGTGACGAATATCAACCGCACGGTGGTGGTCAACAACATCACCGTCAACAAGACGATCATCCACAACAACGTGACGCGCATCACCAACGTGAACCGCGTCAGTTACGTCAACGCCAACAACCCCGCTGCGCTGACCGCCGTGCCCGCCAAGTCGTTCGTCAACGGGCAGCCCGTCAACGGCGCGATGGCGAACCTGCGCCCCGAGCAGATGCGTGCACAGCTGGCACATGCCCAGTTCGTCTCGGCCCCCGCGCTGGCGCCCGTACGCGCGAGCCTGGTGGGAGCAGCGGCCAATGCGGGCCCGCGGGCGCAACCGCCGGCACAGGTGTTCGCGAAGCAGGCGATCGCCGTGCGCGCGCCCAATACGCCCGCGGGTGGGCATGACGCGCTGGCCGAGCGCTTCCGCTCGCAAGGCGGTACGTTGCCCGGTGCCGGCCCCGCGTGGACGGGCGGCAATACCGACGTGCGCGCCACGCGCCTGCATGGCCAGCCCAACGCGAAGATGCCGCCGGCCCCCCTTGTCGCGCAGGCAGCGGGCCTGCGCCTCACGCATGCCGCACCCGCCGCACCGGCCCGCCCCGACGGCGAACCAGGCCGTGCGCCGCAGGAACATGCGCCCGCGCGCCTGGGTCTGCTCGATATGCCGAACGCCAATGCGCCGCATCCACAGAACGGTCCGCGCGATGCGCGCGCCGAGCCGGGTCCGCAGGGCTTCATGTCCGCAAGCCCGACCGGCCGGCCGGGTCCGGCGCCCGGGACCGCCGCGCCGCAGATGCCCGCCCCGGCGGGCATGACGACACGTCCGCCACGGCATGAGGGGCCCAACGGTCCGGAAGACGCGCATCACACGTCCGAATCACGCCCGCCGGCCGCGCACGTCACGGCCCCGACACCGCACGCGCGGCTCGGAAACCCGCCGCCGGAGCGCTTGAACGGCAACGCAACCGCGCAGATGCACGAACGCCCCCACGTTGCGCCGCCACAGAGCCGCACGTTCCACGCGCCGGACCAGCAGCGCGCACCGGAAGTCCACGCCGAAGCGCCCCATCGCACGCCGCCCCCGCAAGCAGCCGAAATCCGCGCACCGCAGCCGCGCGCGCCCGAGTTTCGCCCGCCGCAACCGCCGCAGGAGGCGCATCACAACGCCCAGCCGCATCCGCAAGGCAACCACGGCGAGGGGCACCGGGAGACCGAACACCGCTGAGCCCGCGGCGCGCAAAAAAAAAAGCAGCCCAACCGGGCTGCTTTCTTCATCCGGACCGGCCGAAGACGGCCGGCTCGACACTGCCTTAGCGCTTGCGGCGCAGGCGCGCGATCGCTGCCAGCTGCGCAGCGGCCACGGCAAGTTCGCTTTGTGCACGCGCGAGGTCCAGATCGCTGCTCTGATTCTGCAACGCCTCTTCGGCCGCGCGCTTCGCTTCGTTCGCCTTGGCTTCGTCCAGGTCGTGGCCGCGGATTGCGGTGTCGGCCAGCACGGTCACCTTCTTCGGCTGCACTTCGAGAATGCCACCGGCAACGAACACGAACTCTTCGCCGCCGTCGTCCTTCTCGATGCGCACGGCGCCCGGCTTGATGCGCGTGATCAGCGGCGTGTGGCCCGGCAGAATGCCCAGCTCGCCGGCTTCCCCGGGCAGTGCCACGAACTTGGCATTGCCCGAGAAGATCTCCTGCTCGGCGCTGACGACGTCTACATGAATGGTTGCCATCTCGATTCCTTTGCTCAGAAAAGCCGCTTCCTAAACAGATGTCAGGAAGCCAGTACTGGCCTTGGCGCGTGCACAAGGCCAGACCTCGCGCTTACTGGAGCTTCTTGGCCTTTTCGAAGGCTTCGTCGATCGAGCCGACCATGTAGAACGCCTGTTCCGGCAGGTGATCGCACTCGCCGTCCACCAGCATCTTGAAGCCGCGGATGGTTTCCTTCAGCGGCACGTACTTGCCCGGCGAACCCGTGAACACTTCGGCCACGTGGAACGGCTGCGACAGGAAACGCTGGATCTTACGCGCGCGGTTCACGGCGAGCTTGTCTTCCGGCGACAGTTCGTCCATGCCCAGAATCGCGATGATGTCGCGCAGTTCCTTGTAGCGCTGCAGCGTCTGCTGCACGCGGCGTGCGACGTCATAGTGCTCCTGGCCGACCACTTGCGGGTCGAGCTGGCGCGAGGTCGAGTCGAGCGGATCGACTGCGGGGTAGATACCCAGCGCGGCGATGTCACGCGACAGCACGACGGTCGAGTCCAGGTGCAGGAAGGTCGTTGCCGGCGACGGGTCGGTCAAGTCATCGGCAGGCACGTACACGGCCTGGATCGACGTGATCGAGCCGGTCTTGGTCGACGTGATACGTTCCTGCAGCTTGCCCATTTCTTCAGCCAGCGTCGGCTGGTAGCCCACGGCGGAAGGCATACGGCCCAGCAGTGCCGACACTTCCGTACCGGCCAGCGTGTAGCGGTAGATGTTGTCGACGAAGAACAGGATGTCACGGCCTTCGTCGCGGAAGCGCTCGGCCATCGTCAGGCCGGTCAGCGCCACGCGCAGACGGTTGCCCGGCGGCTCGTTCATCTGGCCGAACACCATGGCGACCTTGTCGAGCACGTTGGAGTCCTTCATCTCGTGGTAGAAGTCGTTGCCCTCACGGGTACGCTCGCCCACGCCAGCAAACACCGACAAGCCCGAGTGCTGCTTGGCGATGTTGTTGATCAGCTCCATCATGTTCACGGTCTTGCCGACGCCGGCGCCACCGAACAGACCCACCTTACCGCCCTTGGCGAACGGGCAGACCAGGTCGATCACCTTGATGCCGGTTTCCAGCAGGTCCACCGACGGCGACAGTTCGTCGAACTTCGGGGCCTTCTGGTGGATCGAGCGGCGCTCGTCCGATGCGATCGGGCCGGCTTCGTCGATCGGGCGACCCAGCACGTCCATGATGCGGCCCAGCGTGCCGTGACCGACCGGCACCGAGATCGGTGCGCCGGTGTTGACCACGCGCATGCCGCGGCGCAGGCCGTCGGACGAACCCATGGCGATGGTACGCACCACGCCGTCGCCCAGCTGTTGTTCCACTTCGAAGGTCAGGCCCTTCTCGGCAAACGACTTCTCGTCGCTGTCTTCCAGCACGAGCGCGTCGTAGATCTTCGGCATCTTGTCGCGCGGGAACTGAATGTCCACCACGGGCCCGATGCACTGCACGATACTTCCGCTTTCGATACTCATGTGTATCTCCAATAACTCAATTTTTTGCCGTGGGCATTAGACCGCCGCCGCGCCGCCGACGATCTCGGACAGTTCCTTCGTGATCGCGGCCTGACGGGTCTTGTTGTAGACCAGCTGCAGCTCGCCGATGACGTTCTTGGCGTTGTCCGACGCCGCCTTCATCGCCACCATCCGGGCCGATTGCTCGGACGCCATGTTCTCGGCCACCGCCTGGTACACCAGCGCCTCGACGTAGCGGATGAGCAGCTCGTCGACGACCGTCTGGGCATCCGGCTCGTAGATGTAATCCCACGAGTAGGCCTGCTTCTCGGCGTCGCTCTGCGACAGCTTGTCGGCCGTCAGGGGCAGCAGCTGCTCGACCACCGGCTCCTGCTTCATCGTGTTGATGAAGCGGGTGTACGCGAGGTACACGGCGTCGATCTCGCCGGCGGCGAATGCATCGAGCTGGACCTTGATCGCACCGATCAGCTTTTCCAGATGCGGCGTATCGCCCAGGTGCACGACGTTCGACACGACCTTCGCGCCGACACGGCCCAGGAATTGCATGCCCTTGGTGCCGATGGCGGTCGCCTGCGTCTCGACGCCCTTGTTCTGCAGATCACGCAGCTGGTTGGTGACGGCACGCAGCACGTTGGTGTTCAAGCCACCGCACAGGCCCTTGTCCGTCGTCACCACGATCAGGCCGGCGCGCTTGACGTCGCGCGTGACCATGAAGGGGTGCTGGTACTCCGGATTGGCCTGTGCCATGTGCGCGGCCACGTTGCGAATCTTCTCGGCGTACGGGCGGGCAGCACGCATCCGCTCCTGCGCCTTGCGCATCTTGGATGCGGCGACCATCTCCATCGCCTTGGTGATCTTGCGCGTGTTTTGCACGCTCTTGATCTTGGTGCGGATCTCTTTTGTTCCGGCCATTGCTTCCTCTCCGTTCAAAGCTGGCTGCGCAGGCTACGCGCAGCCAGTTCCGGGACGCGGTTAGAACGCGGCGGACTTCTTGAAATCCTCGATCGCGGCACGCAGCGCGGCCTCATCGTCCTTCGACAGATCCTTCGTGTCTTCGATACGGTTGATGAGGTCGGCGTACTTCGTCTTCAGATGGTCGTGCAGGCCCTTTTCGAAACCCAGGATGTCCTTCACGTCCACGTTGTCGAGGAAGCCGTTGTTGGCGGCGTACAGCGACGCGGCCAGCTGCCACACCTGCAGCGGCTGGTATTGCGGCTGCTTGAGCAGTTCGGTCACGCGGCGGCCACGCTCAAGCTGCTTGCGGGTCGCATCGTCCAGGTCGGAAGCGAACTGCGCGAACGCAGCCAGTTCACGGTACTGGGCCAGGTCGGTACGGATACCGCCGGACAGCTTCTTGATGACCTTCGTCTGGGCGGCGCCACCCACACGCGACACCGAGATACCGGCGTTGATTGCGGGGCGGATGCCGGCGTTGAACAGATCGGTTTCCAGGAAGATCTGGCCGTCGGTAATCGAGATCACGTTGGTCGGAACGAACGCGGACACGTCGCCGGCCTGCGTTTCGATCACGGGCAGCGCGGTCAGCGAACCGGTCTTGCCCTTGACTTCACCGTTGGTGATCTTCTCGATGTGCTCGGCGTTCACACGGGCGGCACGCTCAAGCAGACGCGAGTGCAGGTAAAACACGTCACCCGGGTAGGCTTCACGGCCGGGCGGGCGGCGCAGCAGCAGCGAAATCTGGCGATACGCCCAAGCCTGCTTGGTCAGATCGTCATAGACGATCAGGGCGTCTTCACCGCGGTCGCGGAAGTACTCGCCCATCGTGCAGCCGGCGTAGGCCGACAGGTACTGCATCGCAGCGGAGTCCGAAGCCGCAGCCGCGACCACGATCGTGTATTCCAGCGCGCCGTGCTCTTCAAGCTTGCGCACCACGTTGGCGATCGTCGAAGCCTTCTGGCCGATTGCCACGTACACGCAGAAGATGCCCTTGCCCTTCTGGTTGATGATGGCGTCGACTGCAACAGCCGTCTTGCCGGTCTGGCGGTCGCCAATGATCAGCTCACGCTGGCCACGGCCGATCGGCACCATCGAGTCGATCGACTTCAGGCCGGTCTGCACCGGCTGGCTCACCGACTGACGTGCGATCACGCCCGGCGCGACCTTCTCGATCACGTCGGTCTGCTTGGCGTTGATCGGGCCCTTGCCGTCGATCGGCTGACCCAGCGCGTTCACCACGCGGCCGAGCAGTTCACGGCCGACCGGCACTTCCAGAATGCGGCCCGTGCACTTGACTTCGTCGCCTTCGGAAATGTGCTCGTACTCACCCAGGATCACGGCGCCGACGGAGTCGCGCTCGAGGTTCAGCGCGAGGCCGAACGTGTTGCCCGGGAATTC
>NZ_LWRX01000244.1:0-83225 GCF_001683835.1 Ralstonia sp. RL
CTTTCGCCATCTCGGGCGCGCATTTCTTTGCTTACTTTCTTTGGGCAAGACCAACGAAAGTGAGTCAGCCCCGGCAGGGATGAAACAAGGGATGCACCACAAGCACAAAAAATCCAGCCCTCCCCACCACCCGAGACCGCCAAGTCCACCCCAATTGACAATCCCATCCCCCTTCCGTAAATTCCGCCCATCCATCCGGGAGAGCGTGCCCGCCGTACACGGCAAGGCGCCGCCGAAGGGGTAGCACCCGAAAACTCTCAGGCATCCAGGACCGGGCGGATCGGCGGACATGCGTCCGACCGCACTCTGGAGAGCTGGCGCCGCACGACCACTGCGGGCGCCCACCGAAGGGGCTCACGAACGGCGCGCACCGCTATGCGCACCGCTTCGCAATCTCTCAGGTACCAAGGACAGAGGGGCCATCTGCGCAGCTTGTTGATCTTCATGGCGTCACCATGGGGCATCAGGCTGCGCGGGTGGCCTTTTTGCTTTTCTGGTTCCGATCCATGCGCCGCGCCCTCAGCCACACCGGCGGCGCCTCAAGCCGAGAGACTCCATGACGCTCCAACACACGCCGCTCAATGCCATCCACCGCTCGCTGGGCGCCCGCATGGTCGACTTCGGCGGCTGGGACATGCCCGTCAACTACGGCTCCCAGATCGAAGAACACCACGCCGTGCGGCAGGACGCCGGCGTCTTCGACGTTTCGCACATGTGCGTGGTCGACCTCACGGGGCCGCGCGTGCGCGACTTCCTGCGTGGGCTGCTGGCCAACAACGTCGACAAGCTCCAGACGCCCGGCAAGGCGCTCTACAGCTGCATGCTGAACGCCAAGGGCGGCGTGATCGACGACCTGATCGTCTATTTCTTCCGTGAAGACTGGTTCCGCCTGGTGGTCAACGCCGGCACCGCGCCGACCGACCTCGAGTGGATCGTCGAGCAGAACAATGCCGCCGGTACCGGCGTGACGATCACGCCGCGCCGCTCCGACAACAACGCGGGCCCCGAGCCGCTGGGCATCCTGGCGGTGCAGGGCCCGAACGCCCGCGCCCGGACATACGCGGCACTGCCCGGCACGCAGGCGGTGGGCGACGCGCTCAAGCCTTTCAACGCAGGGTTCGTCACCGTGGAACACGTGGGCGAGATCATGGTCGCGCGCACCGGCTATACCGGCGAAGACGGCTTCGAACTGGTCGTGCCCGCCGCGCAGATCGCCGGCGTGTGGGAGCGCCTGCTGCAGGCCGGCGTGCGCCCGGCAGGCCTGGGCGCACGCGACACGCTGCGCCTGGAAGCCGGCATGAACCTCTACGGCCAGGACATGGACGAGCACGTCTCGCCGCTGGACGCCGGCCTGGCCTGGACGGTCGACCTGCAAAGCGAACGCGACTTCACTGGCAAGGCCGCACTGCTGGCCGGCGGCCAGCGCGAACAGTTCGTCGGCCTGATTCTGCGCGACAAGGGCGGCGTGCTGCGCGCCCACCAGAAGGTCATCACGCCCGTCGGTGACGGCGAAATCACCAGCGGCACGTTCAGTCCGAGCCTGTCGCAATCGATCGCACTGGCGCGCCTGCCGAAGAGCGTGGCCCTGGGCACCGACGTGCAGGTCGAAATCCGCGACCGCAAGCTGACCGCGACAGTGGTTAAACTGCCGTTCGTGCGCAATGGCAAGGCGCTGGTCAGCTGAACCCGAATTCCCACCATTCCCATCTTCCGGAGAACCTTTTCATGAGCAACGTCCCCGCCGATCTGAAGTACACCGAACACGACGAGTGGATCCGCGTTGAAGCCGACGGCACGCTGACCATCGGCATCACCGACTACGCGCAGGACGCACTGGGCGACATCGTCTTCCTGGATCTGCCGGAAGCCGGCCGCAGCGTCAACAAGGACGAGGCGATTGCGGTGGTCGAGTCGGTCAAGGCCGCTTCGGACATCTACGCACCGGTTGCCGGCGAGATCGTTGCCCGCAACGAAGATGCGATCGGCTCGCCCGAATCCGTCAACGGCGACGCGTACGCCGCGTGGCTCTTCAAGATCAAGCCGGCCAACGCCGATGACGTGAACGCGCTGTGGACGGCAGAGAAGTACGCCGCCGAACGCGCCTAAGCCGCACCCCGAGCCGATGCGCCTGACCCGCGCATCGGCTTTTGCCTGAATTTCGAGCCCTTGCCATGAACGCTCCGCACCCCGCTTCCTCGGCGCTTGCCGCTGAACGTCCTACCCTCGCCGAACTGGAGGCGCGCGACGCCTTCTCGCATCGCCACATCGGCCCGTCTGCCGAAGAGCAGGCGCAGATGCTGGCCACGCTCGGCTACGCCAGCCGCGCCGAGCTGATCGACGCCGTGATCCCGGCCGCCATCCGCCGCAAAGACGGGATGCCGCTGGGCGAATTCACGCAACCGCTGACCGAAGAAGCGGCGCTGGCCAAGCTGCGCGGCATCGCGGGGCAGAACCGCGTGTTCAAGAGCCTGATCGGCCAGGGCTACTACGGCACGCACACGCCGGGCGTCATCCTGCGCAACATCCTCGAAAACCCCGCCTGGTACACGGCGTACACGCCGTATCAGCCGGAAATCTCCCAGGGGCGCCTGGAAGCGATGCTGAATTTCCAGCAGATGGTGATCGACCTTACGGCGATGGACATCGCCAATGCGTCGATGCTGGACGAAGCGACCGCCGCGGCTGAAGCCATGACGCTGCTGCAGCGGATTGGCAAGTCGAAGTCGACCGTGTTCTTCGTGGCCGACGACGTGCTGCCGCAAACGCTGGAAGTCGTGCGCACGCGCGCCAAGCCGATCGGCGTGCAGGTGGTGACCGGCCCGGCGGCCGACGCTGCCAAGCACGACGCGTTCGGTGTGCTGCTGCAATACCCGGGCGCCAACGGTGCGCTGCTGGGCGATCTGGCGACGTACCAGGCGCTCACCGATGCCGTGCACGCCGCCGGCGGCCTGGTCGTGGCCGCCGCCGACCTGCTGGCGCTCACGCTGCTGGCCGCGCCGGGCGAATGGGGCGCTGACGTCGTGATCGGCAACACGCAGCGCTTTGGCGTGCCGTTCGGTTTCGGCGGCCCGCACGCCGGCTACATGGCCGTGCGCGATGCGTTCAAGCGCTCGATGCCCGGCCGACTGGTCGGCGTGACGATCGATGCGCAAGGCAACCCGGCCTACCGCCTCGCGCTGCAAACGCGCGAGCAGCACATCCGCCGCGAGAAGGCCACCTCGAACATCTGTACCGCGCAGGTGCTGCTGGGCGTGATGGCGTCGATGTACGCCGTCTACCACGGCCCGCAAGGCCTGAAGCGCATCGCCCAGCGCGTGCACCGCCTGACCGCCACGCTGGCCGCCGGCCTGCGCGCGATCGGCTACACGCTGGAAGCCGACGCCTTCTTCGACACGCTGACCGTCGCCACCGGCCCGCGCACCGCCAACCTGCACATCGCTGCGCAGGCGCACGGCATCAACCTGCGCCAGATCGACGACGCGCGACTGGGCATCTCGCTGGACGAAACGGTCACGCGCGCCGATGTCGTGGCGCTGTGGGACATCTTCGCGCATGCCGCGCACGCCGCCGCACCGGACTTCGACCAGACCGAAGCGGGCGTCGCCGATGCGTATCCGGCCTCGCTCATCCGCCAGAGCGCATACCTGACGCATCCGGTGTTCAACGCGCACCACTCCGAGCACGAAATGCTGCGCTACCTGCGCAGCCTGGCTGACAAGGATCTCGCGCTCGACCGCACGATGATCCCGCTGGGCTCGTGCACGATGAAGCTCAACGCCACCGCAGAAATGCTGCCGGTGACGTGGCCCGAGTTTTCGAACATCCATCCGTTCGCACCGGCCGACCAGACCGTCGGCTACCGCGAGATGATCGACCAGCTCGAGCAGATGCTCTGCGCCGCCACCGGCTACGCCGCCGTGAGCCTGCAGCCGAATGCCGGCTCGCAGGGCGAATACGCCGGTCTGCTGATCATCCACGCCTACCACGCCAGCCGTGGCGAAGCGCACCGCAACGTGTGCCTGATCCCGTCGTCGGCGCACGGTACGAACCCCGCATCGGCGCAGATGGCCGGCATGCAGGTGGTCGTGGTGGCCTGCGATGAGCGCGGCAACGTCGATCTGGCCGATCTGGAAAAGAAGGCCGCCGAGCACAGCAAGAACCTCGCGGCCATCATGATCACCTACCCGTCCACGCACGGCGTGTTCGAGGAAGGCGTGAAGCGCGTCTGCGAAATCGTGCACAGCCACGGCGGCCAGGTCTACGTGGACGGCGCCAACATGAACGCCATGGTCGGCACCGCCGCGCCGGGCCACTTCGGCGGCGACGTCTCGCACCTGAACCTGCACAAGACGTTCTGCATTCCGCACGGCGGCGGCGGCCCGGGCGTCGGCCCGGTGGCCGTGGGTGCGCACCTCGCGCCGTTCCTCCCGGGGCGCGCGGCGTCGGGTGAAGATGCCAGCCAGAACATCGGCAATGTGTCGGCGTCGGCGTTCGGCTCGGCGTCGATCCTGCCGATCTCGTGGATGTACATCGCGATGATGGGCGCCGCGGGCCTGACCGCCGCCACCGAGACGGCCATCCTGTCGGCCAACT
This sequence comes from Ralstonia sp. RL, assembly GCF_001683835.1. Lineage (NCBI taxonomy): Bacteria > Pseudomonadati > Pseudomonadota > Betaproteobacteria > Burkholderiales > Burkholderiaceae > Ralstonia > Ralstonia sp. RL. The sequence goes on from NZ_LWRX01000244.1 coordinate 4,594, forward strand.
ACGTGGCCAAGCGTCTCGCGCCGTACTACCCGGTGCTGTACACGGGCGCGCACGGCCTGGTGGCCCACGAGTGCATTCTCGACATCCGTCCGCTGCAGAAGGAATCGGGCATCAGCAACGAAGACATCGCCAAGCGCCTGATGGACTTCGGCTTCCACGCACCGACGATGAGCTTCCCGGTGCCGGGCACGCTGATGATCGAGCCGACCGAAAGCGAGCCGAAGGTGGAACTCGACCGTTTCATCGACGCGATGATTGCCATCCGCGGCGAGATCGACAAGGTCATCTCGGGCGAATTCGACCGTGAAGACAACCCGCTCAAGCACGCGCCGCACACCGCAGCCGTGGTGATGGCCGATGACTGGTCGCACAAGTACACGCGCGAGCAGGCCGCTTACCCGGTGGCATCGCTGCGCGCACGCAAGTACTGGCCGCCGGTTGGCCGCGCCGACAACGTCTACGGCGACCGCAACCTGTTCTGCGCCTGCGTGCCGATGAGCGAGTACGCGCAGGACTAAAGCCGGCGACCCAGCGCGATTGCCATCGCGCCGCGCCTCAGGCGGCCGCCTCGCACCACGGGGCGGCCGTTTGCATCTGAACAACCCGAGCGCGGGCGGCCACAAGCCGACTCGCCCCTTTTGCAAAACGCCCCCCGGAGCCTGACCCCATGGCTGTTTCTGTTTTCGACCTCTTCAAGATCGGCATCGGCCCGTCCAGCTCGCACACCGTCGGGCCGATGCGCGCCGCGCTGATGTTCGCCTCCGGCCTCGAAGCCGACGGCCTGATGCCGCAAGTCGCCAGCGTGCGCGTCGAGCTGTATGGCTCGCTCGGCGCCACCGGCAAGGGCCACGGCACCGATCGCGGCGTCATCCTCGGCCTGATGGGCGAGGCGCCGGACACCATCGACCCCGACACCATCGAAGACAAGCTGGCGGCGCTGCGCGCGTCGCAGTCGCTGTCGCTGCTGGGCCGTCACGCGGTGCGCTTTACCGAGAAGGAGCACATCGCCTTCTATCGCCGCGAGGCGATGGCCGAGCACCCGAACGGCATGAAGTTCCATGCCTTCGATGCGGCCGGCGAGCGGCTGCGCGAGGCGCGCTACCTGTCGGTGGGCGGCGGCTTTGTCGTCACGGCCGGTGCGCCGAATACGCAAGTGCTGGCCGCACACGACCAGTTGCCGCATCCGTTCCGCAGCGGCAAGGAATTGCTGGCGATGTGCGAATCGACGGGCAAGTCCATCGCCCGCCTGATGCTCGAAAACGAACTGACGTGGCGCACCGAAGCCGAAGTGCGCGCCGGCTTGCTCAACATATGGCACGTGATGCAGGCGTGCGTGGCGCGCGGCTGCCGCACCGAGGGCGAACTGCCGGGCCCGTTCCACGTGCGTCGCCGCGCGGCGGAGCTGTATTCACGGCTCACGGTGCAGGCCGAACGCGCGCTGTCCGATCCGCTGTCGGTCATCGACTGGGTGAACCTGTATGCGATTGCCGTGAACGAAGAAAACGCCGCGGGCGGGCGCGTCGTCACGGCGCCGACCAACGGCGCCGCCGGCATCATCCCCGCCGTGCTGCATTACTACGACCGCTTCGTGCCCGGCGCGAACGACAACGGCGTGGTCGATTTTCTGCTCACCGCCGGCGCGATCGGCATGCTGTACAAGATGAACGCGTCGATCTCGGGAGCGGAGGTCGGCTGCCAGGGGGAGGTCGGCGTGGCGTGTTCGATGGCGGCGGGTGCGCTGGCAGCGGTGCTGGGCGGCACGCCTGCGCAGGTCGAAAACGCAGCGGAGATCGGCATGGAGCACAACCTGGGGCTGACATGCGACCCAGTCGGCGGGCTGGTGCAGATTCCGTGCATCGAGCGCAATGCGATGGCCTCGGTGAAGGCCGTGAACGCGGCGCGCATGGCGTTGCGCGGAGACGGCACGCACTATGTCTCGCTCGATTCGGTCATCAAGACCATGCGTGAAACGGGCGCGGACATGAAGACCAAGTACAAGGAGACGGCCCGCGGCGGCCTGGCGGTCAACATCGTGGAGTGCTGAGGCTGCGCGCAGAACGGCGGCGAATGCCCCCACCACCAAACGCGAAATCCGGCCGGGCGGTGGGGCGTTAACATGCAAGGCGTTTCACCTTCCATTCCGCCATTTCGATCATGCAGATCTACCACAACCCGCGTTGCTCCAAATCCCGCGCTGCGCTTGAGCGGGCCCAGGCCTTTGCCCAGAAGACGGGCGAACCGCTCGACGTCGTCGATTACCTCGTCACGCCGCCCACGCTGGATGCGCTCAAGACACTGGCGGCGCAACTCGATGCGCCCGTGCGCAGCCTCGTGCGCGAGAACGAAGACGAATACGCGCAACTGAACCTGGCGGATGCCTCCGACGAGGCGCTGCTCGAGGCCATCGCGGCGCATCCGCGGCTGCTGCAGCGTCCGGTGCTCGTACGCAACGGGAAGGCCACCATTGGCCGGACGCCGGAAGCGCTCGACGCGTTCCTGAAGTAAGCCCACATCGGGGGCCCCACAGTTGAACGGCCTGCCGATTTCCATCGGGCAGGCCGTTCAGGGGTGGCCGTATCGCCTTGCGCGAGGGCCGGGGCTGCGTCCGTCAAGACGCGCTGGGGCACCGGATCATTCCAGGCCCATCCATCGGGCCATTTCTGACCCGAAACCAATGGCCAGCAGCGCTGCGAGCACCACTGCCAGCGCCACCGCGGTCGATACCGCAGTGACTTTCATGACCTCCGCATCGTCGTGCTCGCTGCTGTGCGCGCGATGCAGATGCACGCGCATGCCCAGCGGCATGGCCTTCGCGGACGGCTTGCGATGCCAGTGCAAGCGCTCCGCCATCGCTCGCAAGTGTTGCGTGTCAAACGCGTCACGGGAAAATCGCATCGCGGTACCTCCCGTCGTGTGTGTGGAGCCGACGCCGGCACGCACCGGCGTCGGGGGTACGTGCGGCCCGATGACGATACGACAGGCAAATGGCGTATGCGAGTGGCTTTGCTTGTCGGCGCCGGGTGGCGCAGTCGTCTGGTCGCCTCGCACAAGCCCAGCGTAGACGCGGGTTTGCGGCCCCGCAAGTTGCGCCGCGGCATGGTGCGCGCGTCACGCGCGCGAAACGCAAACGGTATGCGGCTCTTGCCGCGATGCGTGACGCTTTCTGCGCCCGACTGCACCGCGCCTGGGCGCTCAATCCTGAGCAGATTGGTGGGACACTTGCTCGGCGGCGCGCTCGGCCTCGCGCTTGCGCAACTCTGCCAGCATGTTGCAGAAGAGGGCGCCTTGCTCCTTCGCGTCGTCCAGCGCGATGTGCGTGTGCGGCAGCGGATCGTGCCAGTGCTCGGGAAACGCCGCCTTCACGTTGCGCCGGTACGGCATGCCCGTCAGCGCAAAGGCCAGCGTCTTGATGTCGAGCGCGGCCCACCCGAACGGCGAGCGCCCCGCGAACCGCATCATGTACCAGAACATGTACGTGAAATCGAAGCCCGCCGGAAACGCCACGAACACCGGCTTGCCCGGCAGGCTCTCGACCCACTCCACATAGCGCGGCAAGGCCACCTCAGGCGCCTCGAGATTGCTGCGGCACGCGGCCCACGCCTCGGGCTGCGTCTGCCACCACTGCATCTGGACCGGATGGCCTTCCGCGCCGGGCAGCGTTTCGAGGTTGGCTTCGAACGTGCCGACGAGCGTCTTGTCGGCCAGGTAGGCCGCGCTGGCAAAACTGAGCATCGAGTGCGGCCCGGGGATGGGCCCATCGGCCTCGACGTCGGTGCTGACGTAGATCTCGGGCCGCGTGTCGGGCGGCTGGTTGCCGCGCTTGCGGCGGGGCTTGTCCTGGGCCGCGGCGGGCGCGGTGTCGGCGAAGGTGTCGTCGCTCTCGTTGGTGTCGTCGCTCATGTTGTGCCTTCGTTGGCAAACAGCCGATCGGCGACGTACGGATTGGTCGCGCGCTCATCGCCAAAGGTGGAGACCGGGCCGTGGCCCGGCACAAAGGTGACGTCGTCGCCGAGCGGCCACAGCTTTGTGCGGATCGAGCGGATCAGATCCGCATGGTTGCCGCGCGGAAAATCGGTGCGGCCGATCGAGCCCGCGAACAGCACGTCGCCGACGATGGCGACGCGGTCTTCCGCACTGAAGAACACCACGTGGCCGGGCGTGTGGCCGGGGCAGTGGAACACCTGCAGCGTGCGGCCGGCGGCCTGCACGGTGTCGCCGTCGTCCAGCCAGCGATCGGGCACGAACGCCTCGGCCTGCGGAAAGCCGAAGCGCTGGCTCTGCACCGGCAGCTGGTCGATCCAGAACGCCTCGTCCTTCTGCGGACCTTCGATGGGCACGCCGAGCTGCCTGCGCAGGGCGTCGGCGGCGGCGCAGTGGTCGACGTGGCCGTGCGTGAGCAGGATCTTTTCGATGCGCGCGCCGTGCTGCTGGGCGGCCGCCAGGATGCGCTCGACGTCGCCGCCGGGGTCGGTGACGGCGGCCGCGCCATCGTCGCCAATCAGCAGCGTGCAGTTCTGTTCAAACGGCGTAACGGGGACGACGACGACTTTCATGTGATTTTTTGTGCGCATTTGCGCGAGGCAGGGATAACCCGATTGTATCGGCCCGAGCCCGCGCCAGCACTGGGCTCGCGGGCCGGCCTGTTACATCAGAAAGAAAATTTTACAAAATTGATGCGAGATGACTGCATGATGTGATCGTTTTAATAGGAAATGTAAATAGTCGACCAAAGCATGCGTGTTAGACTCGCGCCCATGCTCAAGCTTTCCCACCCGATCTCCAGCCTTTTGGCCGGCCGCACGCTGCGTGCCTGGCTGACGCACGGCACCACGCTGCTGGTGCTGGCGGGCTGTGCCGCTGTCCCGGGCGAACCGCCTGCGGGCACACAGACCGGCGTGCAGGCCAGCAAGCCCGCCGCACCCGCGACTGCCCTCAAGCCGGCCGACCCGCGCGACAACCCCGACGCCTGGGGTTCGCTGTCGTTTCGCGGCGTGCCCGATTCGAACGGCCTCAAGCTCGACGAGAACACCGACACCACGCCCGGCCTGCGCGCAGACCTGGGCACCTTCGAAGAGCGCGGCATCGCCTCGTGGTACGGCCGCGGCTTCCACGGCCGGCGCACCGCCAGCGGCGAGCGCTTCGACATGAATGCCTTCACGGTGGCGCACCCGTCGCTGCCCCTGCAGAGCTGGGTGCTCGTGCGCAACCTCGCCAACGACCGCGTGGTCGTCGCCAAGGTGACGGATCGCGGCCCGTACTACGGCAAGCGCATCCTCGACATGTCGTACGCCGCCGCCAAGCGGCTCGATTTCGTCAAGCGCGGTTCGACCCGCGTGGAGATCCGCCGCCTGTCACGCGCAGAAGTCGAAGCGCTGCGCCCCGAGCTCACGCAAACCGACGTGGCCAGCAACGATGGCGATGCCGATGTGGGCGCCGACGACCCGACGCCGGCCAAGCGTGTGAAGCATCGCGCCAGGAAGGCGCGGCACCGTTAATCCTTCCCGTCGTTCTTGAGCGCCAGCGCGCTCTGGTACAGCGCATCGACCGGCGCACCGGTGATCGCGCCCGCCAGCTTTGCCGCGCGTTTGGCCGGCAGCTCGGCCAACAGCAGACGCAAGACCTGGTCCGCTGCCAGGGCCGTGGGCGCCGCGTCCTGCGCGCCCGCACCTTCCACCACCAGCACGAATTCGCCCTTGCCATGCGAGGCATCGGCGGCCAGCCATGCGGGCGCCTCCGCCGCCGGCAGCACGACGATCTGCTCGAACAGCTTGGTCAGTTCGCGCCCGATGAGCACGCGCCGCGCCGGCAGATGCTCGGCCAGCGCCGCCAGTGTCGCGTCGATGCGATGCGGCGCCTCGTACAGGACCCACGCCGGCCCGTGCGCCGCCCATTGGCGGATGGCCGCATCGCGCTGCCCCGCCTTGGGCGGCAGGAAGCCGACGAAGGTGAATTGCCCGGCGGACGTGTCGAGCAGCTCGCCGGCGGCCGAGAGCGCAGTCACCACGGCACTGGCGCCGGGCAGCGGAATCACGCGATGGCCCGCCGCGCGCACGGCCTGCACAATGCGCGAGCCGGGGTCGGACACGCCCGGCGTGCCGGCATCCGACACATAGGCGATGCGCTCGCCCTGCGCCAGACGCGCCACGATGCGCTCGGCCGCTTCGCGCTCGTTGTGCTCGTGTGCGGCCAGCATCGGGCGCGACAGCCCCAGCCGATTGAGCAGTTGCCCCGTGTTGCGGGTGTCCTCGCAGGCCACCGCATCGACCAGGCCGAGCACGTGCCGCGCCCGCAGCGATACGTCGGCGGCGTTCCCGATGGGGGTGGCCACCACATATAATGCGCCGGCGGGGTAATGCTGGTCGTGCGCCAGCAGGGTCCAGTCAGGATCACTCACGAGAACTTCTCTCCGTCACTTGGTTCAAACCGCCAATGCACGCGCCGCAGCCCGTCTCTTCGCAGTCCACGATGCCACTCACAGCCGCGACCGGCGATGCCGGCGAAGACCGCGCACTCCGCTATCTGCAAGCGCGGGGCCTGTCGGTGGTCACGCGCAATTATCGCTGCAAGGCCGGTGAGATCGACCTGGTGATGCGCGATGCGGCCGGCGCGCTGGTCTTCGTGGAAGTCCGTGCCCGCGTGGCACGCTCCACGCAGCGCTTTGGCGGTGCGGCCGCCAGCGTGACGCCGACCAAGCAGCGCCGCCTGATCGCGGCGGCCGAAGATTTTCTCGCGCAGCAGGCGCAGGATGTCCCCGCCTGCCGCTTTGACGTCATCGCCATCGACGGCACGCGCATCGAGTGGATGCGCGATGCCTTTGGTGTCGAAGCGTGAATCTCGCTCTTGTCGCTCTTCTCTCTTCCGGACTTCATTCAAGGACAGCATGAAACCCTCGTCGCCTACGTCTGCCCGCTTGCGTCACTCGGTCAAGCGCACCGTTGTGCTGGCCGCCCTGGCCGGCATCACCGCCACGCAGCTGACCGCCTGCTTCCCGCTGTTTGCCGGCGCCGTGGCCGGTGGCGTCGCCCTGGCCACCGACCGACGCCCGACCGCCACGCAGACCATCGACCGCGGCCTGCAGATGGAGGCCGAGAACACGCTGATCTCGCGCTACAACGGCCGCGCGCACGTCAACGTCACCGTCTACAACCGCAAGGTGCTGCTGACGGGCGAAGCCGGCACCGAGCAGACCAAGCAGGAGATCGGCCAATACGCGCAAAAGCTCGAGAATGCCCGCGAGGTCGTCAACGAGTTGGTCGTGACGCCTGAATCGAGCACGATGAGCTCGCGTGCCAACGACACCTACATCACCACCAAGGTGAAGGGCGTGCTGGCCGGCGCGGAAGGCGTGCCCTGGAACTCCATCAAGGTGACCACCGAAGCGCAGACCGTCTTCCTGATGGGCGTGGTGACCGAAGCCGAAGGCAACCGTGCCACCGAAGCGGTGCGCACCGTGGGCGGCGTCAACAAGGTCGTGAAGGTGTTCGACTACGTGAGCGAAGACGAGCGCAAGCGCCTGGACGCGAATGCCACGTCGACCAACCCCTCGGTGGCGCCCGACGCGTCGCAAGGCACGCCCGCCACTGTGCGCGGCACGCCGACGGCCACGCAGGCCCCCGCGCCCGTGACCTCCGCATCGCCCGGGGTGACGGTGTCGCCGACCACCTCGCCGGCGCTGCCGCCGGGCAAGCAGCTGCCGTAACGGTGCCGGCAGCCTCGGCCCCCATCGCTTTGCAAAGAACGCAGCCATCGGGCTGCGTTTTTTGTTGGCTGCGCGCATCACCCAGGCACATGGCCGGCGGTGCGTGCTAGCGTATGACGCTTGCCCGACTTCGCTGCCCCCCATGCCCGTCGTCCACCGTCTTGCCGCCGCGGCTCTGCTGGCGGCACTGCCCACGGCCCGCGCGGCCGATCGTCCGCCCTCCGACCCCCAGGCCCGCACATGGGCGGCATCGTGCGCGGGCTGCCATCACGCCGATACCGCGCCGGGCGTCGGGCGCGCCGTACAGACGCTGCCCCCGCTCGCGGGCCGCTCGCAGGCCGAGCTGATCGATACGCTGCAGGCGTTCCGCAACGGCACACGCCCGTCCACGGTGATGGGCCAGATTGCGCGTGGTTATGACGATGCGCAGATCGCCGCCATTGCCGGCTGGCTGTCGCGCCAATCGCAGGAGGCACCATGACCGCATCTCCCTGCATGAAGGACCGGCGGGCCGTGCTGCGCGCGCTGGGCGCGACGGCGCTGGCCGGGCCGCTGGCGGCATGTGCGTCGCTGTCGGGCGCGCGCAATGCGCGTGTCGTGGTGGTTGGCGGCGGCTATGGCGGGGCCACGGCGGCCAAGTACGTACGCACGTTCTCCGGAGGGCGTGTCGACGTGACGCTGGTCGAGCCGAACGCGACGTTCGTTTCGTGTCCCTTGTCGAACCTCGTGGTGTCCGGCGACCGCGACCTGGCGTCGGTGACCGTGCCGTACGACGCGCTGGTCGGGCGCCACGGGGTGCGTTGGGTGCGGGATCGCGCATCGGCCATCGACGTCGGTGCAAGGCAGGTGCGCCTGGCCGGCGGCGGCACGCTGGATTACGACCGCCTGATCCTGTCGCCCGGCATCGATTTCATTGCGGGTGCGATTCCCGGCTTGGCGAACCCCGCCACGGCGGCACAGGCGCCGCACGCGTGGAAGGCCGGCATGCAGACGCTCGCGCTGCGCCACCGGCTCGAGGCCATGCCCAACGGCGGCACGGTGGCGATCAGCATTCCGCTCGCGCCGTATCGCTGCCCGCCCGCGCCGTACGAGCGTGCCTGCCTGATCGCGCACTGGCTGCAGCGCGCCAAGCCCGACTCGCGCGTGCTCATCCTCGATGCCAATGACGATGTGACGTCCAAGGGCGCGCTGTTCAAGCGCGTGTGGGCCGAGCGCTACCCCCGGCATATCGAATATCGGCCGCAATACAACGCCGTCGACATCGATGCGACCGGCCGCGTACTGAAGTTCGACGTGCAGGACGACGTGCAGGCCGATGTGGTCAACCTGATCCCGCCGCAGCGTGCCGGAGCGATTGCCGTGCAGGCCGGGCTGGCGACGGCCAACGGACGCTGGTGCGAGGTCGACTTCCTGTCGTTCGAATCGAAGGTGGCGACCGGCGTGCACGTGATCGGCGATGCCATCCAGACCGCGCCGCTGATGCCGAAGTCCGGCCACATGGCGAACCAGCACGGCAAGGTGGCCGCCGCCGCCGTGGTGGCGATGCTCGCCGGCCACGCGCCCGATGCGTCGCCGCTGTATACGAACACCTGCTACAGCTTCACCGCGCCGGACGAGGCGATGCACGTGGCAACTGTCCACCGCTATGACCCTGCCGAGCGCACCATGGTGACGGTGCCCGGCGCCGGTGGGCTTTCCGAGGCGCCGTCCGCGGCGGAGGGCAGGCTCGCGCAAGGCTGGAGCCGCGCGATCTGGTCGGACATGCTGGGCTGAGCACGCGGCTTCCCGCGGCGGCACGAACAATGCGCAAGATTGAGCAAGTCGCGCGTGCCGCGCGCGCCTAGAGTGCGTCAGATGGCCGCGCGGGCGGCCGCAACACCATTCCGATCATCATGTCTCCCAAGGATCTGCTGCTGGCCCTGACCGTTGTGCTGGTATGGGGCGTCAACTTTGTCGTCATCAAGGTGGGCCTGCACGGTGTGCCGCCCATGCTGCTGGGTGCGCTGCGCTTTGCGCTGGTCGCGTTCCCGGCCGTGCTGTTCGTGCCGCGCCCCAAGATTGCGCTCAAGTGGCTGGTGGCTTACGGCGCCACCATCAGCTTCGGACAGTTCGCGTTCCTGTTCTCGGCCATGTATGTGGGCATGCCGGCCGGACTGGCCTCGCTGGTGCTGCAGTCGCAGGCCTTCTTTACGCTGACGATTGCCGCCATCGTGCTGCGCGAGCCGATCCGCTGGTTCCACCTGGCCGGCATGGCGGTGGCCGCGGGCGGGCTGGCCGTCATTGGCATGGCGGGCGGCGGCTCGGTCACGGGCATGACCACCGCCGGCTTCTTGCTGACGCTGTGCGCGGCGTTTTCGTGGGCCAGCGGCAACATCGTCACCAAGCGCGTCGGGCCGGTGAACGTGGTCAGCCTGGTGGTGTGGGGCGCGCTGATCCCGCCGATTCCGTTCCTGCTGCTGTCGTTCTGGATGGAAGGCCCGGAGCAGATCGCGCACAGCCTGGCGAACATCGGCGCATCGAGCATCGGGGCGATCGTCTACCTGTCGTTCGGCGCCACCATCTTCGGCTACAGCCTGTGGAGCCGCCTGCTGGCGCGCTACGCGGCCAGCCAGGTTGCGCCGCTCACGCTGCTGGTGCCGGTGGTGGGGCTGGTGTCGGCGGCCGTGCTGCTGGGCGAGCGGCTGGTGCCCGCGCAATGGCTCGGCGGCGCGGTCGTCATGGCGGGGCTGCTTCTGAACGTTTTCGGCGGCCGGCTGGCGGCGCGGCGGGCGATGGCCTGAGGCGCATGCCACCCGCCGCCAAGCGCCCGGGCCGCGACGTTGCCGGCGTTTGGCTTTGGGGCGGCGGCATGGCGGTTGCCCACACTTGGGGCACAATACCGGGTCCGATTCTCACCATCTGGCCCGCGCACGCATGCGGGCAGCCCCACCGTCTGGAGACCACATGAAGTTCGCCCCCACGCTTGCTGCCGGCGCCGTGCTGGCCGGCCTCGCGCTGTCCGCCGCGCCCGTGCACGCCGCCGTTGACGCTGCCCGCGCGCAATCCATCGCCAACCAGAACGCCTGCATGGGCTGCCACGCCGTCGACCGCAAGCTCGTCGGGCCGGCGTACAAGGACGTGGCCACCAAATACAAGGGCGATGCGGGCGCAGAAGCCAAGCTCATCAAGAAGGTGCGCGAGGGCGGCATGGGCAACTGGGGCCAGATCCCGATGCCGGCCAATCCGAAGATTGCCGATGCCGACCTGAAAACCGTGATCGACTGGGTGCTCGCGGGCGCCCCGGCCAAGTGAGGGCAGGGCGATGAACGAACCGATCAACGTGAGCCGCCGCGACGTGTTGCGCGCGGGCGCGATGATGGCGCTGCTGGTCTCCGCCGGCATCGCCACGCCCGCGCAGGCGGCCGAGTGGAACAAGGCCGCCTTCAGCGTCAAGGGCGTAAACGACGTGCTCAAGCAACTGGGCGGCGGCGCGGTCGACAAGGGCGGCGCCGGCATCCAGCTCACCGCACCGGACATTGCAGAAAACGGCGCCGTGGTGCCGCTGGTCGTGACGAGCACGCTGACGGGCACCGACCTCATCGCCATCCTGGTCGAAAAGAACCCGAACACGCTGGCCGCCACGTTCGCCATTCCGGCCGGCACCGACCCGTTTGTCAGCACGCGCGTGAAGATGGGCGAGACGTCAACGGTCTACGCCGCCGTGCGCGCCAACGGCAAATGGGTGCTGGCGAGCAAGGAAGTGAAGGTCACCCTTGGTGGCTGCGGCGGTTAAACCTCAGGAGAACACACCATGGCAGACCCGATGCGCATTCGCGCAATGGAAAACGGCGGCACCACCGACGTGAAGATCCTGATGAAGCACGACATGGAAACCGGCCAGCGCAAAGACGCGTCCGGCAAGGTCGTGCCCGCCTGGCACATCACCAACGTGACGGTGCAGCACAGCGGCAAGACGGTGCTGGACGCGCAGTTCGGCCCGGCCGTGTCGAAAGATCCGTTCCTCAACTTCAAGTTCAAGGGCGGCGCCAAGGGCGACAAGGTGACGGTCACGTGGGTCGACAACCACGGCGACAAGCGCACTGACGAAACGTCCATTCAGTAAACAGCAAAGGCCCGGAGGCCCACATGCGACGCAGCTTCTTTCGTGTGACCGCCGCGCTGGCGGCCTTGAGCGTGGCCGGCAAGGCTGCTGCCCAGAACGCCCCGCGCGCTGGCGGCGCCGGTGCCCGCTACAAGGTGGTCTACCAGCTGAGCGAAGGCATCGACCAGGCCGTGCGCGCCATCGGCAACCTGCGCAACCACCTGAACGGCGCACCCGGCACGAAGATCGTGGTGGTGGCGCTGGGCCACGGCATCGACTTCCTCGTTGAAGGCGCCAAGGATGCGCAGGGCCGCCCGTTTGATGCACCGGTGGCGGCGCTGGCCAGCATGGGCGTGGAGTTTCGCGTGTGCCACAACTCGCTGATGGCCTTCAAGGTGCCGGAAGACAAGCTGCTGCTCGAAGCCAAGGTAGTGCCGGCCGGCGTGGTGGAAATCACCCGCTTGCAGCAGGAAGAAGGTTTCGCCTATATCAAACCGTAGGCGACCCACGGAGGGGACCGTGAAACACAAGACATGGACGATGGTGCTGGCTGCGGCGTGGGTTGCCGGCAGCGCCGTCATGGCATCCGCGCAGGACGCCAAGGACAGCACCGCCGCCGGCATCGCGCAGTACCGCGAGATGCTGGCCGACGGCAACCCGGCCGAACTCTGGGAAGCCGCCGGCGAAGAACTCTGGAAGAAGCCCGCCGGCCCCAGGCAGGCCTCGCTTGAAGCATGCGACCTGGGCCTTGGCCCCGGCGTCGTGAAGGGCGCCTACGCCAAGCTGCCGCGCTACTTCAAAGACACCGGCCGCGTGATGGACGCCGAACAGCGCCTCATGCATTGCCGCATGACGCTGCAGGGGCTGACCAAGGAAGAGGCATCGGCCCGCCCGTTCTCGTCGCCCGGCAAGCCGTCGGACATTGAACGCCTGATGGCGTACATCACGTCCGAATCGCGCGGCGCGGCCATCGACATTCCGCTCGCCCACCCCGAAGAAAAGCGCGTGTACGAACTCGGCCGCCGCATGTTCTTCTACCGCGGCGGCGCGTACGACTTTGCTTGCGCCACGTGCCATGCCCAGCCGGGTTTGCGCATCCGCCTGCAGGAGCTGCCTGACTTGCTGACCGCCGACGGCGCGCGCTTTGCGTATTCCACCTGGCCGGGTTATCGCGTCTCGCAGGGCGAGGTACGCACGATGCAGCACCGCCTGTATGACTGCCTGCGCCAGCAGCGCTTTCCGGAACCGCTCTACGGCAGCGAGGTGATTACCGCGCTGGAGATGTTCCTCGCCCGCAACGCCAACGGCGGCAAGATGGACGCGCCGTCCATCAAACGATGACACGATGAGGCCACGCATGACCCGACTGACCCCCATCGTTCTGACGGCACTCACATTGGCCCTGGCTGCCGGCACCGCGCACGCAGCCGACGCCCCCAAGGCCGTCACCCCGCCCAAGCCCGAAGCCAAGGCCGACGCGGCACTCGCCAAGGTCATCCAGGAGAGCTTTGTCTCCAAGGGCCCGGCCACCGTGGAAGGCGTGACCGAGCGCGACGACGTGCAGAAGGTCTGCAGCCAGTTTGCCGACCGCAATGCCGTGCCCGCTGCGGTTGCCAAGAAGCTGGAAGACGCGCAATTCAAGACCATCCGCTACCCGGCGGACACCACCTGGCTGGGCGATTGGAAGGAAGGCGAGAAGACCGCGCAGAGCGGCCGCGGCATGCAGTTCTCCGACCCGGCCGGCGGCGCGAACGGCGCCAACTGCTACGCCTGCCACCGCTTGTCGAAAGACGAACTGTCCTACGGCACCATCGGCCCCTCGCTGTACCAGTACGGCAAGCTGCGTGGGGATTCGGAAGCGATCCTGCGCTACACGTGGGGCAAGATCTACAACTCCAACGCGTATGCGGCGTGCTCCAACATGCCGCGCTTCGGGCACAAGGGCATCCTCACCGAACAGCAGATCCGCGACGTGATGGCGCTGTTGTTCGACCCGGCCTCGCCCGTGAACCAGTAACGCCATGCGTACGCTTCGACGGTTCCTGACGTGGACGGCAGCGGCGACGGTGTTTGCCGCCGCGCAGTTTGCCAATCATGCGCAGGCCGTCGAAGTGGGCGATGTGGTGGCGCTGCCCGACGTGCAGTTGCTCGACGGCACGCGCTTGCCGGGCGATGCATGGCGCGGGCACCCCGTCATCATCGCCACGTGGGCGTCGTGGTGCCCGTTCTGCGCGCTGCAGAACCCGCGCCTGCAAAAGCTCTACGACGCCACGCGCGGCACTGACCTGCGCATCCTCACCATCAGCATCGACGCCAACCCGCAGCTCGCGAAGGACTACGTCGCCAAGCGCGGCCTCACCTTTCCGGTGACGATGGAAACCGACGCGCTGTGCGCCGCCACCGGCCCGCGCAAGGGCCTGCCCGAACTGCTCGTGCTCGACGCCAAGGGCCGCGTGGTGCGCAAGGAAGTCGGCGAGATGCTGGAAGACGACGTGGCGGACCTCGCACGCTACGCACACAGTCCCAAGCAATGAACCGTCGCGAATTCGTTCAAGCCCTGGCGATTGCCGCAGCCGCCGGCCTGCGCCTGACCGACGCGCACGCCGATACGTTCAGCTATGACGTGCCGCGCTTCGGCAACGTCCACCTGCTGCACTTCACCGACTGCCACGCGCAGTTGCTGCCCATTGAATACCGCGAGCCCAGCGTCAACCTGGGCGTGGCGCAATGGGCCGGGCAGCCGCCGCATCTGGTCGGGCACGCGCTGCTCAAGCGTTACGGCATTGCGCCGGGCTCGCGCGCCGCGCACGCCTTCACCGCGCTCGACTTTGCCGAGGCCGCCCGCCGCTATGGCCGCATGGGCGGCTTCGCGCACCTGGCCACGCTCATCAAGCGGCTGCGCGCCACGCGCCCGAATGCGCTGCTGCTGGATGGCGGCGACACCTGGCAGGGCTCCGCCACCGCGTTGTGGACGAACGGCCAGGACATGGTCGACGCGGCCCTCGCGCTGGGCGTGGACGTCATGACCCCGCACTGGGAGATGACCTACGGCGCCGACCGCGTGCGCCACGTGGTCGATCACGATTTCAAGAACAAGGTCGCCTTTGTCGCGCAGAACATCCAGACCGCTGACTTTGGTGACCCGGTGTTCGACCCATATGTGCTGCGCGAACTGAACGGCGTGCCGGTCGCCATCATTGGGCAGGCGTTTCCGTACACGCCGATCGCGCACCCGGCGGATTTCACGCCCGACTGGACCTTCGGCATCCAGGAAGAACGGCTGCAGAAGATGATTGACGAGGCGCGCGGCAAGGGCGCCAAGGTGGTCGTGCTGCTGTCGCACAACGGCATGGATGTCGACCTGAAGCTCGCCTCGCGCGTGCGCGGGTTGGACGCCATCCTGGGCGGGCATACGCACGATGCCGTGCCCGCGCCCGTCAAGGTCAGCAACCCGGGCGGCGTGACACTGGTCACCAACGCCGGCGCCAACGGCAAGTTTGTCGGCGTGCTCGATCTGGATGTGCGCGGCGGCACCGTGCGCGACATCCGTTACACGTTGCTGCCCGTGTTTGCCGACCTGCTGCCGGCCGACCCCGCCATGACGGCGCTGATTGACCGCGTGCGCGCGCCGTACAAAGACAAGCTGGGCGAAACGCTCGCCACCAACCGCGGCCTGCTGTACCGGCGCGGCAACTTCAACGGCACGTTCGACCAGCTCATCGTCGACGGCCTGATGCACGCGCAGGGCGCCGAGATTGCCTTCTCGCCCGGCTTCCGCTGGGGCACCACGCTGCTGCCCGGCGAAGCCCTGACCATGGAAGCGCTGATGGCCCAGACCGCCATCACCTACCCGGCCACCACGCTCACCGAGATGACGGGCGCCACCATCAAGACCGTGCTGGAAGACGTGGCCGACAACCTGTTCAACCCAGACCCGTACTACCAGCAGGGCGGCGACATGGTGCGCACCGGCGGCCTGCGCTACACCATCGACCCGACCCGGCCGATGGGCCGCCGCATCACCGACATGCGCCTGGGCGACAAACCGCTCGACGCAGACCGCCGCTACAAGGTGGCCGGCTGGGCCGCCGTGTCGCCAGAAGCCCCCAAGGCCGGCGGCCGCCCCGTGTGGGACGTCCTCGCCGACTGGCTGCGCGACCAGCGTGAAGTGACCGCCCGGCCGCTGAATACGCCGCGCATCGTGGGCGTGGACGGCAACCCCGGCATGGAGACCGGGGCGGGTTGACCCGCCATTGAAGCCCCCCGGGAATTTGGGATAAACTTTGCGGCTACGGGCCGATAGCTCAGCTGGGAGAGCGCCGCGTTCGCAATGCGGAGGTCGGGAGTTCGATCCTCCTTCGGTCCACCACTTTTTAGAAGCCCAACGGTTCTCCGTTGGGCTTTTTGCTGCCCGGAACGCCAGTGTTGGCGCGGTTCCGGGGTTCGCTGTCTTGAGCGCCGTCTCTGCTGAAAACCCAATTTTCGGGTTTCCCGGCCCAAATCGGCCTCTCTATTCTCTGTTTCTGTCTTGAGCGTCAAGACCCTGTCTCCAGTATTGGCGCGGGTTTGCGGGCATCGGGCGGTCGCCCGCCGCATATCTGGCCGAGCCCTATGCGCCGAAGCGTTCCTTCATGCCGGCCGCGCCCTTTACCGCCCGGCAATTGGCCGAGCAGGAACTCACGCGTGCGGGCCTGGTGGCTGGCAGCGGATGCCCCAGGACGCCGAGAACGCCGAGATAGCGCATGCGCTGCAAACGAACCGCTCCAGTGCCACCCAAGCGGGCGGTTGTTGTCCAGGCCCCTCTTAATTGCTGCCAGACACGGGCTGGGCGGCTGCCATGTCTTCGTTGTTGCATCTCCGCCATGTCCCCTTCGTTGTATTGACCTCTTTGGGTCTTGTGCAAACTACGTCAATGCTCTTGCGTCCATCGCTGCACAAGGTCTGCCGGAATCGCCTGGAAAACCTCACCAAACGGTTTGCCCGTCAGCCGCTCGGCTTGCTTCAGAAGTAGCGCAACAGGGCTGCTTGGCTCATGTGTCTCGAACCAAGCGCGCGCATTGCGGATGGTGTCAAGGACAGTCTCGCGGTCCATAGGGCGGTCCAGTGGCTGGTGTTCAGATGGCAGTTGTAGCGACTGGCGAGGCGCACCAGCATTCGGCTCCGTGTCGTGCTCACCTAGCGTTGCGGCGGGCAACGGCTCGCTGTGCTCCGTGGGTGGTGACACTACGGCCAATCGCGGGGTGGTGTCGGCAACAAGCCCCAGGAACTTGAGCAGTGGCGTGAGTTCCGGATGATCGTGCGGAAGGTACTGACGCGCCCATGCATCAATGGACACGGCAAAGCCGAGCGCCTCTTCAAACGCCTGCATCGTTGGATCTTGCTTCCTGCGCAAATCCTGAAGCTGTTGCAAAACCGACTCGGGCGCCAACGCGTCGGCAATCCGCGGTACCTTCAATGCGCGCTCCACATCCCGAACCTGCAGGCGCATGGCCCCCTTGGGGGTGATGGCCAGTTCGCGTATGTCTTGCAGCAGCCCTTGCGGATCGGTCAGCGCTGCCAATGCGTTGGCGCGCACGGCGGGGTCCGGTTCACCGTCCACAATGAATTGGGGGTGAATGGCATCTGGCCATTGCATCAGGAGTTGTGCCAGGATTGCGAGGCCGTCACGTAATCCGGCCGCGTCATCCTGCCGGACGCGGCTGCGCAACAGCAGCACCAGAATGCGTATGTCGCGCGTGCGCAGCAACAGACGACGGCAGTCGCGCTCGACATCACTCCAATTGATGGCTTCTGGCGTGCTGACGAACTCGCCGTATTGCGCACCGCCACCTGGGGATGCACTCGCTTGCAGAAGGACAAACTCCGTGTCGTACTCCAAGTCCTTGCCACAGGGCTCTGCTTCGGAGATGGGCTCCAATAGCTCCGGGAAGGCGAGGGCAGCGTAGCTGGCCGGTGCAATCTGTGCAGTTTTGGACTTTGCTTTATTGAAGAGCATGCCGGGAATGATCGAAGTAGCTGCCGTGATAGGGCAACGTGGTTGTTTTTGGAGGTCAGTGCTTCGCGTACTGCTCCGGCTCAAACACCATGCCCGTAATGGCACGGCTGCGGTCAGGCTCGCCCAGCCAGGTCGACCACCCCAGGCGTTCCGATGAGCCGAGCACGGCTGGCGGCGCCGAGTCAGGAATCACCTGCAACTCCACCTCCCACACGAACTCGTAGCCAACGAACGAGCGCACCCACTCGATCAGCACCGGCAAGTCGCGTCCATTGGGCGTGAAGTTCAGATACTGCTGCAGACTCAATGGCCCGATGACCAGCCGAAACTTGTGCTGCCGATCCGGTACCATCTCGCCCAGCATGGCGCCTTGCCCCATCATGCTGGGCGCGCCCGGATGCCCCAACTGAGAAAGCTCTTCCGGGTCAACCGCAATCCAGTGCAGCACAAACTCCTCGGGGCGCACCGGCACGCCAAAGAAATGGGCCAGCGTGGCGGCAATGCCGTCGGGGCTGCGCGATTCGCGCACGTGGTGTGCGCTGGCAGCCAACCGCGCGTGCGGTGGTAACGGGCTTCTTGCAATCTCGTCTGTATCGGATCCGGCCAGCCACGCGACATAGCGCGAGAACACCTCGGCATCCGGGCGATCCAGCCCAGCCGTGGATTGTGAACGCGCCCATGCCTGATAAAACTGCGTCAGCGCCCGGTGGTGGAACAGATCCAGGAAGTCCGCCGTGGTGCTGTCACGATGCGCTTCCGTGCGCTCCCGTACGATCTCCGTGAAGTGGAGCGGCAAGGCACCGTTCGGCCCCAGCATGCCCAGCCCGAACAGCTGGATTTTGAGCTTGCCCTGCACTTGCCGCAGCTGTGCAATCTCGCGCGGCGCAAACGTCAAGGACGCCTGTTGGCCAATCCGGAAATGCTCGTCCTGCGGCCGGCTGGCCCGACCAATCGGCGGCAGGTCTGGGCGATGCGCCGCCAGTTGCCGTAACAAGCCCAAGAAGCTCAGCCGCCACGGCGCGTGTTCCGAAGCTGGCATCGCGTCCATGGATGGTGAGCCCGTTGCCGGCGGCGCGTTGTCGTCAAGGCCTCGGTACATGGCTACACCGTGCTCCGCGTGCCCATGCGCACCGGCCAGCGATGCACACGCCCACGCTGAATCGAATCCAGTTCCGTCTCCGTGAACGAATTCACCGACACATGCCGGGTCAGGAAGTGCTCCAGCACCACCCCAAAGAGATACGGGCTGATACCCGAGAACCCCGTCTCGTCCACCGTCAACTGACACTGCACGCCGCGGCCGTAGATGATCGGGCCGCTGCCCGGCAGCCGCCGGGTGACCGGCTTGACCTTGGAGCCAATCAGGCTGTCGATCTGGCGCAATTGCGCTGCGTCATCACTGGCCACGAACAGGCGCAGCATGTCCCGCAGCCCCTGTCCGCCTTCGCGATGGTCCAGGTCGGTCAGCGACAGATAGTTGAATCCCAGCTGGCGGATCAACCGCCAAGCCATCTCACCTTCGGCAAACGGTGCACGCGGCGCAGACGGTGGCCGGATCAACCCGACACCGGCCACCGGAATCGAATCCGGTGAACGCAGGTCGTTGATTCCATTGCGCGGCACCAGATTGGGCAAGTCCCGATTGGTTGCCATCGCATCGACCGAGAGATACCGCAAATCGTTCGGATAGGGCGCTTCGTTCTGATCCACGAGCGAGACGAAGACCTCCGTGCCGGTGTACGCCGTCCGGGTTCCGTACTTGCGAGCCTGGTCAGAAGCCAGCCGCCGCTCGCGCCGCACCGAAAAGTACCGCCCGTGGTTGCCTTCATGCCGATTGAGCGTCGCAAAGAGGGGCCGGAACTCGACGGCCGCAGCATGTTCGTGCGCCTGCCCCGAGAGCGTCTGGACCGAAAAAATCTCGTAGTCCAGCGGGCGACGCCGGTTTGCGACCAAGTGAAACTCCGCGCGCCCGGGCTGAATCTCCATCCGGTCCGTACGCATCGGAAAAAGGTTGACCACCGGCGTGCAGAAGAGCGCAAACTGCCCGGCATCCACTTGGCTGACCAGTGCTTGCGGAGACTTGGATAGCAGTACGACCAGCTCGACTTCCCGTCCGTTGATTCTGCGCAAGCCGGGCGCCAAGCCGTTGAGCCCGAAGAAATAGAAGCGCTGCGGGCACGCAAAGTACTCGTGCACTAGGTTGTGGCCGTGGAACTTGTTCCAGTCCAGCGGCAGGGCACTTTCGTCGGGAGCCATGCCGACATGGCTAACTGCGTTAGCTGTGACGGCATGTGGCCGCTCACCCATGGCGCCCGGCTTGCCAATCAGGACGGCACAGCCCGCACTGTGCAGCAGTTCGAACAGGTGGGACGCAATCTGGTCGTTGCCGCACAGGTGGATCGGCAGCGTATCCAAACCGTCCAACTGAGAGAAGGTGCCATCGCCATGAAGTCGCAGCCGAAGGCGGAGCGCGCCTTGGATGGTCACATATGGCGGCACATAGCGCTCCAGCCCCTGAATGTCGGGCGGAATACCGGTCAAGCGTGCCTCTGCAATCTCGATTGGCCACAGCGACAGGGGTTGCGTCGTGCGGAATTCGCACTGCGTGGCCTCACCCGCCGGCGCGCGGGCGAGCAACATCGTGCCGCGCGGCACCGCCATGCCACGCATCAATCCACCTTCTTGATAGCTCGGGTGGAACTGCGCCACGGCAAAGGCCGGGGTCGGAGCGACGTAGTTCGGATAGATGACCTCCAGCAAACGCTGCGTGAAGCGCGGAAACTCCGCATCCAGCTTGATCTGCGTGCGTGCCGACTGAAAGCAGAAGGCCTCGATCAGCCGCTCCACATACGGGTCGGCCACCTCGATGCCGTGCATCCCTAAGCGTCGTGCCACCTTGGGGTGTTGCCTGGCGAATTCCCCCGCCAGTTCGCGCATGTAGACGAGCTCGCGGTTGTAGTAATCCAGCAGTTGCGGGTCCATGGTGTCAGTTGGCGTGAATGGAGCGGACGTTCATCCGGCCGGTTTCCAGGTCGAGCGAGCTTTGCGCGCTAAATGCCATCGGGTACAGGTCCATGTGGATCAGCCTGCTGATCTCGAAAACCAGCATGTTGTAGCGCATCGGGGCATCTTCCTTGCGGAGCACTAGCCTGCATTGTTTCTTCAATAGCCAGCATTATTGGGATTTGTTTGTGCTCAATTGGGCGTCCATTTCGGCTCACACCGTGCGGTGCTCACTCCCCCACCCAAGTCCACAACACCCGTGCCTCGTCTGCTGGCCGCCCAAGGCCAACGGAGTACATCGGCTGGCCTTGAGTCAACCGCATGCTGACAAGTTCGTACCGTTTGAAGTAGTCCGCATAGGGCACGTCGTGCGGGATGCTGGGCCTCCACAGGCCCGAGCGCGGGGCTGGCTCGCGGCTGCGACATTGGGGGATGCGTTGGGCGTATTTGAGTTTTTCTTCGGGGGTAAGGTAAAACCGTGAGATATAAATTTTCCCCAGATACTTGGCTTCGCTCTCTGTGCGTGGGTCAAGCGTGCTGTAGCCCTCGTCCTTGAAGTAATTCAAGTACACCCGGGTGGGGTAGCAGGACACCAAGTCATTGCCGGTTTCATACATAAAATCGACCCACCATTGACGCATCAGATTGATGGATACGTAGTCTTTAGGACGTGTCAGTTCGAGGCGTTTTTCCAGAACCTTTTTATCGATGCCGACTAGGCGGTGTCTGACTTCGATGTTGACGCTATCGACGGAACCGGTAGCGCCGCGGCCTTCGTGAACCATACCGATATTAAAAAAGACCTCTTTCAACTCTGGCCGAACAAAAGTGTATTCATTGTAATGAGCAGAGTAGTGTATCTGTTCCCCAAACATCTCCCGCACCTTCTCAAACGGGATGTCATCACGCACCAGCCTGACCGCTGTTTCCGCCAACTTGAGATACAACTCCACCTGATCAGGTGTCAGGTGATTCAAGTTCTCGGGATCAGGTTCATGCAGCAGCGGTTCGCCGCACACGGGGGGGGAACCGGCTCTACAGGCTTGCATCGCGTTGGTCTCCTGGGCGGAAGTCATAACTGGCATTGCAGCGATCAGGTTCAGGCAGAGCAAAGCTCTTCCACATCTGCGTAACCAAGAAGTCGCAGGCGAAGCCATCGTCTTCCCACGGGCGCAGGTAATAGCCCGGGTCGTAGGGGATTTTTTTGTAGTCAATGGGGCGTCCATTTCGGCCAACTTCAGAAAGGAGTTGTTCTGCTTGCTGCCCACAGCGCTCGAATTCGGCTTCATAAGCCGCGAGGTCCTGCTGGGCATTGGGCTGTTTCTTCAAGAGATCAATCTTTAGCTCCAGGACCCAGTAGTAGTACCCGATCACCATGCGCTTAAGCGCGATCCGGGCTGTAGGCTCATCTGGCACGGGAGCGGTCTTGATGACCTTGACCACATCGGACTCGAAGACCTCCGGAAAATACGTTTGCATCAGCCTCAGCTCCGGATAATCCCTTGGAAACTGCAAGGCCATGGCCAGTATCCAGAAAGCCTGCTGCACATGCCGGACCTCGTGGTAAATCGTCGCGGCCAGTTCGGCAAGTTTCTTGTCGCGATCGGTTTCATGCTGATCGGTCATGCAAATCTCCCGGATGACCTCTGGGTTCAGGGCCAATCGCCAAGGCTTGGGAGACTGCACGCCGACAGTGCGCCGCCCACTCGTTGCGGGATATTTTCTCTTGTCTTCTTCATTGAAGAATTCAATCACAGGCATGGCACCGCCTTTCTTCGGAATCCCCGGCGGCAACCCAAACGCCGTGGCCTGCAAGGCAGCTTCCACCACTGGCGTGATCGCGTCGATAAAGTCTCTTTCCATGCCTTTATCCATCGGCCACGACATCTTCAACCCCGTAGGCTTGGCCCTGCCCCGCAACTGTTCCCGATTGAAGTTCACATACGGCTGCGTCTGCCCCGGAATCTGCGGCCACTCAATCCCCAAGCTCAGCAGCGCTTGCATGTCATCGGTGTATCGCTGGGCGACGGGGTAACGGTACTTGTGCGGCCCCTTGGTTTCGGGCTCAGCCAAGCGCATGCCGAAGGCGTACGGCTCGCACTTGGCGTAGAGGGCGTTGCGCCCCTGGGTGGTCGGGTCATCGGTGTCCTTCGGTGTGGGCTTGCCGCCAACATTGCGCGGGGGCCGCTTCGGCTCGCGCTTCTCGGATACGACCGACACCGCGTCGGCATTTCTGCTGATCGTGTTGGTCTGTACCGCGATCACGCTGTCTGGCTCGGCATTGCGCAGGATTTCGATCTGGGCAATTTCAAAGGCGTCGCTGGTGACGAGTTCGGTTTCTCCGTGGTCGTTGGTGGTGCCTTCGACGACGCGGCCGCCGTCGAGGGTGATGCGGTAGCGTTGTTGTGTCAGCCGCAGGCCGCTGTGGTGTTCGACCAGTACGAATTGCTCGGCTTGGCTGAAGTCTCCGCTGAGCATCTGCGGCAGGGCTTGCCGGATGGATTTGGGCTGCGGCACATCGAAGTTGTCGGTGTGCAGGTGCACTTGGGTTGGCCCAAAGAACTCGACTTTCCCGTCTGCAATCCGAATCCCTGCATTGCCGCTCATGAGGGTGATGCCGGTCTTGGCGTTGTACAGGATGGTGCCGTCCGTGGCGGTGATGACCGCATCCTGTTTTGCGTTGAAAGTGATGCTCTTCTGCTGGGCTTGTAAGGTGAGGTTGCCTTGGTGGGCAATGCCTTTCCACTCACCGCTGTGGGCGAACAGGCTGATGCCGGTGCCGGCGTTGACGAGGTATTGCTGCCCTGCGGTGTGTTGCTGGTTGAACTTGGCAACCGCGTCGATGTGCAGCCCGGCGTAGCTGGTCAGGCTCTTGGGGCTGGCGAAGGCGATGCCCGCGGGGGCGTAGGCGCCGATGATGGGTTGCCTGCCCTGGCCCGGTTTGCCCTTGTGGGTGTTGGTGCCGGCATCCCAGTCTTCGATGGCTTGTGTGAGTTGGGATTGCGGGCCGGTATCGACCTTGCCTGCTTCGTGCTGGCCGCTGTAGTCGCCCAGCGCTTTGGCGGCTTCGAGGGCGGCTTGCATCTCGCGGATGAATCCGTCGCGCGTGAGGTGGCCGCCGTCGGCGCACTTCTGTTCTTCGGTGGTGCAAAACAGGCCATTGCCGCCACGAATTGCGCCGTGCCCATCGGTGCGCAGGTCAAAGCCTTCACCACGTGGGTCTTTGCGCCCCGGGTTGCCGGGTACGCCGGTCAGATAGCCGAGGGTGAGTTGGCTGGTCTGGTGGTCGGATGACAGTTGGGCCTGGATCTGGCCCTGCGTGTCGTCCATCAACAGATGGTTGCGCCTGCTGCCGAACAGTTCCTTGCTGGCGATGCCACTGAGAGCATGCTGACCGGGCAGTGCCCATGGCGGCAGGTTCAACTGGTTCGGCACCCGCCCAATGATGATGGGCGTGTTCGGGTCACCGTTGAGGTAGTCAACGAGCACTTCCTGCCCGATGCGCGGGACGTGCATGGCGCCGAACTGGTCGCCTGACCAGCCGTTGGCGACGCGAATCCACGGTGAGGAGTTTTCGTTGTATTGGCCGTAGCGGTCCCACTCGAATTGGACTTTGACGCAACCGAAGTCGTTGGTCCAGACCTGCTGGTTCTCGGGACCGGTGACGACTGCGCGTTGGATGCCCCTGACGCGCGGCTTTTCGGTGGTCAGCGGCGGACGGAAGACTTCATCTGTCGGGTGCGCTTCAAAGCGGACGTGGCAGGCGTAGCGTTGGGTGCTGCCGGACTGGATGGCGATGTCTTCGAGTTGAAATTCGGTGCTGACGACGAGGAATTCGCGGTTGAGGTCGTCCTTGTCGTGGTTGGCGATCTGGTAGGTGTTGCCTGCGGCAATGCCGCGCAGTGCGCCGGCACCACGCACGCGGCGGCCTTTGGCGCGGCGCTCTTCCATGCGGATGCGGGCGCGTTGGTTGCCTGTGTCTCGGTTCGTGTAGCTGCCGGGTTCGTATTCGTAGCGTTCGAACTCGGAGAACCGTGTGTCGCGCGGGAGGCTGTCGCCGGTGGTGAGATCGGCCTTGGGCTGGCGCGGGTCGTAGTCTTTGAGGGTGACGCGGCCGGTGCGCAGGCGGTTGATGGGCTCGAAGCGTGTGAGGTGTTCTTCGTCGACCTTGAAGCCCTGCGGGTAGATGGGCAGGGTGTGATACGCGGCGCTGGGGAATTTGCGCCAGGCACCGGATTCGGACACGAGGACGAGGCGGTGGTGGCCGCCGTCATGTTCGAAGAAGTAGGTGATGCCCCATTCTTCGGTGAGGCGTTGGAGGAAGGCGAAATCCGTTTCGCCGTGCTGGACTTCCCATTCGAGTTTGGGGAAAGCGCTCTCGTCCAGGCGCTTGTCGACGCTGAAGGTGTATTCACTCAGGACTTCATCGAGGATGTCGATGACGCTTTTGTTCTGGAAGGCTTTGTAGTCGGCGGTTTGGCTGGCGAGCCACAGCCAGGGGCGCAGGGTGAACCGGTAGAGGCGGTTGTCGGAGATGCCGCCGATTTGTTCGACGCTGGAAATCACACCGGTGATTTGGCGTTGGCCGGCACCAACCCCACCCAATAGGCCGGTGCCGATGCCGTCCAGCTCAATCGTCAACGTCATTTCCAGGCCGATGGCGTCGTCCAGGTCGGTTTCGAGCATGGCTTGCGCGGCAGCCAGAGAGACGGGGCGCAGGTCGACCGTGTAGGTGAACAACTCGCTCAGGGCTTCGCGGCCACTCACGCGCACGAACTCCAGTTGCGGCTGCCCCAGCAACTCGGGGATTGCTGCACTGGTGGCTTTGACTGTGCGGTGGCTACCTTCTTGTCGAAAATCCATGGTGTCAGTTGGCGTGAATGGAGCGAACGTTCATCCGACCTGTTTCCAGGTCGAGCGAGCTTTGTGCGGTAAACGCCATCGGGTACGGGTCCATGTGGATCAGCCCACTGATCTCGAAAACCAGCATGTTGTAGCGCATCGGGGCATCTTCCTTGCGCAGGGAGTTGACCTCCAGCGACCCGGGGATGAGCCGCGGCTCAAAATCCAGAATCGCCCGCCGGACGATCTTGACGATGTCAGCCCACTTGTGCCCTGACATATACGAACCGGCCACCGGCGGCACCCCGTAGTTGATGGCCGATGCGGCGGCCTCTGGGTACTGGAGCCGGTCGATCTCGTCTTCGCGGTTGGTGGTATTGAGCAGGTAGGTCAGGTCGCGCTGAATGATCTCGCGCATCTGCGTGCGCGTCATCGTGTATTCCGTGGGGGCTTCCGTCTGACGCAGCGGCGCGTCGTCGCGCAGCCGGTCAAACAGCGTCGGCAGCAGTTGTGTATTGGGGCGCCGGGGCGCGCGATGCTCACTCATCGGCGTCGCTCAAGGTCAGCGTCGACACATCCAGCAGTCCAACGTCGCCGACACTCGTCATCCAAGTCTTCTGACCCAGTGCCACGACGCCGGTCTGGCCAACCTCCGACCAATGCGTCTCGCGCGCCAGTTTGAGCGCATCACCACCGTGTTCGGAGCCGGGGTAGCGCGCGGGCGTGAAGCCTCGGCAAACCGTACCATCCGTCAGCGTGAGCGTTGCGGAGCGCCAGACCAGATCCAGCAAACCAGCCACCGGCCCCATCTCCAGTTTGCGCATCTGCGCAAACGGCAGCCAAGCGTAGCGCCCGCCCGACAAGATCTCGCAGGTCGGGCCGAAGCGCGTGTCACTGTCTGTGATCCAGTCAAACCGCGTCCCGTCCAGCGCGCCACGACTTTCCGCTACCTCGGAGAACGCTTGCTGGCGACAGTGATCCGCGCCGTTCAAATCACCCGCCTCCGCGAGCGCAAGCGCATTGCGCAGCGGTGTCATCCAGTCTGGCGATGGCAACAACGCCCCCGGCTCACGCGCACCTTTGATGACATCAGACCGAAACACCTCGGCCCGGATCAAGTCCCGGTAGACGTGCGCCGTCTGCGCAAAGTCCGGCATCAACTGCGTCGCCACCTGCAACTGCTTGAGCGCGCGCGGCCAATCCCCCATCACGCACAGCCATTGGAACAACTGCCAGCGCTCATCAAACGCCCCTGGTTGCTGACGCACGCGCACCTCCGCATTCTGCAGCGCCTGGGCAACCGAACCACTGTGCTGCAAAGCCGCAGCTAGACCGGATGTTGAGGCAGGCTCCAAGAGCGAAGTATCAGTCGTCATGGGATTTCGGCTCCTGTGGTTGTGCCGGGGCGGGGTGATAGGCGCTATCCATCGACACTAGGTGATGCTCGCGCTTGGTCAGTGCCGCCGTGATGCCACGTCGTTCGGGTATGGGAATGTCGCCTGCAAAGAGATGCAGTACGTCCGGCATCGCGGGCGCCGCAAACAAGGGGGTGTCGAGGGAGTCGGGCCCGCCGATCAGACTTTCGATTCGTGCCGGGCGCGCCAGCAGGTCCTGCAGGCTCGCGTCTTTGGCGGATGCGCCCGCTGCCATTGGGTCATCCGTGTGGCCAGCAGGCTGCTCAAGCTCGCCTTTGGGCGAGGCCAGATGCCAGTTGGCATTCGCGAGCTCCGGGTTGCGCAGCACAGCGTCGGCTTCGCGGCTCAGCAGATCCAGAACGTCGGTGGATTCGGTCGCCGCATCAGTCACAGCAGGAAGAGGCGTCGCCCAATGGGGGCGCAGGATCGAGAACGGGTCATTCGCACCTGGCTCGCAGAGCCGAGCCTCACTCGTTGGCACCAGGTCGTCGAGGATCCCACCCGCTGAAGGATGGCGTTGCTGGTTGCTCATGTCCACGCCCACTTTTTCTCAGAAAAACGGCGCCGATCATAGACGAAAACCACTGAAGGAAGAAATACTAAAAAATATCATCTTCTGTTTTTTGATATCAGAATTAAGCTCTATTGGTGTCTTGTATAGAATTCTTCTCATCATTTGCTGATCCGTATGAGCTTTGAATTATTAGTCAACGAATTCTGTTGCCATATGTGCAAATTATTGTGATTTTTGCGCCGAATGCGGGGTTTTTGATAGGAACTTTCCTAGTGTTTTCCGCTGGCGCCGATCATGGCTATTCGGGATTTGTGGCGAACCATTGATGGTAAATTGTTGTGCCAATTTTTAGAGTATCCATTCGGTTGCTTTGTTTTCATTGTGTCCAATAACCTAAATAAAGGAAGTGATTCATTCCGCTGCACTGCGATGCAGTCGGACTTACCAAGAAAAACGCATGGACATTTCACGTCAGGCCTTGTTTGGTCGGTTGAATCCGACGCTTTTCAAGGCGATTGAGAGCGCCACGGCCTTTTGCAAGCTGCGCGGCAACCCGTATGTCGAACTGGTGCACTGGCTGCATCAGTTGCTTCAGGCCCCTGACGGCGACGTCCAGCGTGTGCTGCGCCACGCTGGCGTAGATATGCAGGTACTGGAGGCCGACCTGACCCGCGCGTTGTCAGCCCTGCCTGCCGGCGCCACGTCCATCACCGACTTCTCCTTCCAGATCGAATCCGCCGTCGAGCGTGCCTGGGTCTACGCCACCTTGGCGTTCGCAGATGACCGCGTGCGCGGTGCCTACCTGCTGACCGCGCTGCTCAAGACACCGGAACTTCGCCGCACGGCGCTCGGTATCTCGACGCAATTCGCCAAGGTCCGTGCGGACGAGTTGGTGGAGAGTATTCCTGCGCTGATTGCTCAGTCTCCAGAGACCATTGAGGGTGCCTACGACGGCAGTGGCCTTGCGCCCGCCATTCCTGGCGAAGCCAGCAACGCCATGGCTTCGGGTACGTCGGGCAAGAGCGCCTTGGCCCAGTACTGCCGAGACTTGACGGAAGACGCCCGCGCAGGCCGTCTCGATCCCGTCATCGGCCGCGAGCACGAAATCCGCACCATGACCGACATCCTGCTGCGCCGCCGTCAGAACAATCCACTGATCACAGGCGAAGCCGGTGTCGGCAAGACCGCCGTGGTCGAGGGCCTGGCGCAAGCCATCGCTTCCGGCGAAGTCCCACCGAGCCTCGCCGATGTGCGCCTGCTGAGTCTGGATGTCGGCGCACTGCTGGCCGGTGCCAGCATGAAGGGCGAGTTCGAGGCCCGCCTCAAAGGCGTACTGGAAGAAGCCGCCAAATCTCCCAAGCCAATCATCCTGTTTGTGGACGAAGTCCACACGCTCGTTGGTGCGGGCGGTCAAGCTGGCACGGGCGACGCGGCCAACCTGCTCAAGCCGGCGCTCGCACGCGGTGCGCTGCGCACGATCGGCGCCACGACGTGGAGCGAGTACAAGCGCCATATTGAGAAAGACCCCGCCCTCACGCGTCGCTTTCAGGTTCTGCAAGTCATGGAGCCGCAGGAAGCCAGCGCCGTGACCATGGTGCGCGGCCTGGTGGAGACCTTCGAGACGCACCACGGTGTGCTGATCCGCGATGAAGCCGTGCGCGCCGTCGTCAAGCTCTCGCACCGCTACATCACCTCGCGCCAGTTGCCGGACAAGGCCATCAGTCTGCTCGACACCGCCTGCGCGCGCGTGGCCCTCTCACTGCACGCGCCACCCGCTGCCGTTGAACTGCAACGCCACCGCCTGGCTGCCGTCGAGGCCGAGGCCGTACTGCTGGCCAAGGAAGCCGCCTTCGGCAGACAGGACAACCGCCGCGTCGCAGACGTGGAGAACACGGTTCGCGAGATCAAGGCGGAACTCGCCCAAGCCGAAGCACGCTGGCAGCAGGAAGCCGCGCTCGCAACCGGCGTGCTTGCGCAACGTCGCGCCGTTGTCGAGTCGTCGGAAGCGGCCGCGGAGGCGTCAGCGCGAACAGCGCTGCTGGCGTTGGAATCGGAACTGGCATCCGCTCAAGGCGAAACACCGCTTCTGTATACCGAAGTGGACGAAGCCGTTGTTGCCGCCGTCGTGGCAGATTGGACGGGCATCCCTGTCACCCGCATGGTGGCCGACGAGGTCGTGACCGTGATGACGCTCCCGCAAACGCTGGGTGCTCGCGTCATCGGCCAGGACCATGCCTTGGTTCAGCTGTGTGAACGCATTCAGACCGCCCGCGCGCAATTGACCGATCCGAACAAGCCAGTGGGCGTGTTCTTGCTGGTTGGCCCCTCCGGTGTCGGCAAGACCGAGACTGCGCTGGCACTGGCCGACGCGCTCTACGGTGGCGAGCAGAACCTCATCACAATCAACCTCTCCGAATTCCAGGAGTCGCACACCGTCTCCACGCTCAAGGGTGCGCCACCGGGCTACGTCGGCTATGGCGAGGGCGGTGTGCTGACGGAAGCCGTGCGCCGCCGCCCCTACAGCGTCGTGCTGCTCGATGAGGTCGAGAAAGCCCACCCTGACGTGCACGAAGTCTTCTACCAGGTCTTTGACAAGGGCTACATGGAAGACGGGGAGGGGCGCCACATCGATTTCAAGAACACCATTCTGCTGCTCACCAGCAATGCGGGTTCCGACCTGATCACCAGCCTGTGCGACGACCCGACACTGATGCCCGAGCCGGCCGCGCTGCGTGATGCGCTCACACCGGAGTTGCGCAAGGTCTTCCCGGCCGCCTTCCTGGGTCGATTGGTGGTCGTGCCGTACCTGCCGCTCGCAGCAGAGAACCTCGGTCGCATCGTGCGGTTGCACCTCAATCGCGTGGTCACGCGCATGCGCGAGCAGCACGATATTGCGCTCACCTATGACGAAGCGGTAGTCAAGCACATCGTCGAGCGCTGCCCAGTGGGCGAGACCGGCGCCCGCCAGCTCATCAGCTTTATCGAGCAAGCCATCCAGCCGCAACTCGCAAAGCTTTGGTTGGGTGCGCTGGCTGAAAAGCGCCAACTGCTGGCCATCGACATCCGCTTGGCCGACGGCGACAGCGTCGAACTGGCCTGCCACCCCGAATACCTTCCCGGCCGCACCACCATGCCGGCGATTCCCGCAGCCGAACCGGCCTGAGGCCGTGCGGCACCTCAACCCTTCCATGTAACCCACTGGGGAGATTCATGTCTGTTGTGAACAGTTCGCAGAAATTCATCGCGCGCAACCGCGCGCCGCGTGTGCAGATCGAGTACGACGTCGAAGTCTATGGCTCGGAAAAACGCATCGAGTTGCCCTTCGTCATGGGCGTGCTGGCCGACCTGTCGGGCAAGCCGGCCGAGCCGTTGCCGCCGGTGGCCGATCGCAAGTTCCTCGAAATCGACATCGACAACTTCGACGAGCGCATGAAGGCCATGAAGCCGCGCGTGGCATTCGCCGTGAACAACACGCTCACGGGCGAAGGCCAACTGATGGTCGACATGACCTTCGAGAGCATTGAGGATTTTTCGCCGGCAGCCGTGGCCGGCAAGGTCGACGCGCTCAAGCAACTGCTCGAAGCCCGCACGCAACTGGCCAACCTGCAGACCTACATGGACGGCAAGTCGGGCGCCGAGTCGCTCATCAACCAACTGCTGCAAGACCCGGCCCTGCTGCAAGCGCTGGCCAAGGCACCGAAGCCCGAAGCCGCACCCGCCCAGTCGGATGCCGACTCGGCCGAGTCCTGAATCACGCGGTTTCGCGCCTTCCTGAATTCCACCTTTGAGCGAGCAATCCATGGCTTCCGCACAACAACGTCAACAACAGACCGTCGCAACGGCTGATCTGTCGGCGAATCAATCCGATTTCGCGTCGCTGATCAACCGCGAGTTTTCCCCCAAGACCGACCAGGCCCGCGAGGCCGTCGACTTGGCCGTCCGCACCCTGGCCGAGCAAGCGCTCGCCAGCACCTTTACCATGAGCGACGATGCCTACAAGAGCATCGAAGCCATCATCGGCGCGATCGACAAGAAGCTCTCCGAGCAGATCAACCTGATCCTGCACCACGAAGATTTCCAGAAGCTGGAATCGGCTTGGCGTGGCCTGCATCACCTGGTGTCGAACACCGAAACGGATGAAAAGCTGCGCATCCGCATGATGGACGTATCCAAGGAAGAACTACGCCGCACGCTGCGCCGCTACAAGGGCATTGGCTGGGATCAAAGCCCGTTCTTCAAGCGCATCTACGAAGAGGAATACGGCCAACTGGGCGGCGAGCCGTACGGCTGCCTGGTGGCCGACTACTACTTCGACCACACCCCGCCCGATGTGGAGTTGCTGGGCTCGCTGGCCAAGATCTCGGCCGCTGCCCATGCCCCGTTCATCGCCGGCGCTTCGCCGTCCGTGCTGCAGATGAATTCGTGGCAAGAGTTGGCCAACCCGCGCGATCTGTCCAAGATCTTCCAGAACTTGGAATACGCACCGTGGAACGCGCTGCGCAACTCGGAAGACGCCCGCTACGTCGGCCTGGCCATGCCGCGCTTCCTGTCGCGCCTGCCGTATGGCATCAACACCAACCCGGTCGATGCCTTCGACTTTGAAGAAGACACGGATGGCGCTGACCACCGAAAGTACGTGTGGAGCAATGCGGCCTACGCTATGGCCGTCAACATCAACCGCTCGTTCAAGCAATACGGTTGGTGCACGCTGATCCGCGGCGTGGAGAGTGGCGGCGTGGTGGAAAACCTGCCATGCCACACCTTCCCGACGGACGACGGCGGTATCGACATGAAGTGCCCGACCGAGATTGCCATTTCCGACCGCCGCGAAGCCGAACTCTCGAAAAACGGTTTCATCTCGCTGGTGCATCGCAAGAACACCAACTACGCCGCCTTCATTGGTGCGCAGTCGCTGCAAAAGCCGGCCGAGTACTACGACGCCGATGCCACAGCCAACGCCAACCTGTCGGCACGCCTGCCGTACCTGTTTGCCTGCTCGCGCTTCGCGCATTACCTGAAGTGCATCGTGCGCGACAAGATCGGCGCGTTCAAGGAGCGCGAAGACATGCAGCGCTGGTTGAACGAATGGATCATGAACTACGTGGATGCCGACCCGGCCAACTCCTCGCAAGACACCAAGGCACGCCGCCCGCTGGCTGCCGCTGAAGTGGTGGTGGAAGAGCAGGAAGGCAACCCGGGCTTCTACAGCGCCAAGTTCTTCCTGCGTCCGCACTTCCAACTGGAAGGCTTGACCGTCTCGCTGCGCCTGGTGGCGCGCCTGCCGTCGGTCAAGGAAGCGGCTTGAGTCTGACCGTCCCAATCTAACCCGAGCGAACCAAGGCAGCACCCCGCGGGCTCGTTACCGGCTAGCCCGTGGGGACTGTTTCGGCTTTTTGTTTGTAGTCCCACTGAAAACCAAGGAGCTTTGCAATGGCACAGGACATCTTCCTGAAGATCAATGGTATCGACGGTGAGTCGCAAGACGCATCGCACAAGAACGAAGTGGAAGTGCTGAACTGGAGCTGGAAGATCGAGCAGCTCTCGACCATGCACTCGGGCAGCGGCGGCGGCGCCGGCAAGGCCACCGTGTCGGACCTGACCTTCGAGCACCACATCGACCGTGCATCGCCCAACCTGATGAAGTACTGCCTGACGGGCAAGCACATCGATCAGGCCACGCTGGTGGTGCGCGAGGCTGGCGGCAACCCGCTGGAATTTCTGAAGATCACGATGAGCGATGTGATCGTGACGCAAGTGGCGCCGGGCGGTTCCAACGACGACAAGGTGCGCTCGCGCGAAACCGTGTCGCTGTCGTTTGCCAAGGTCAAGCAAGAGTACGTCGTGCAGAACGCCCAGGGTGGCAGCGGCGGCGCTGTGACGGCTGGCTACGACATCAAGGGTAACAAGGAAGCTTGATGAACCTCGCCCGTCCGTCGTCATTGATGGATGGGCGATCCCATGCGCAGCAGAAAACCACCGCACGTCAAAGTGCTGTTGATGTGTTCGAAAGAGGGTAGGAAACAATGGGTGCAGCAGAGCAAGTCGCCAACCTGATGGGCAGCCACCGCACAGTCAAAGCCACGAGTGCAGCAATCCCCGAGCTGTTGGGACAGCCGCAATTGGATTTCGTGCGCGTGAGTGGCCGCGAAGCCCTGAGCGAACTGTTCACCTACACGGTCGACCTGCGCCCCGTCTCTCTGGCTGCCGCGCAAGCCATGCTCGAAGCCGACCTGGACGACGCCATCGGTCTGGAGATGACGCTGACGATTGAGTTGGACGGCATCGGCACCGGCCTGACGGGTGGTGTTGGCACCGGCGAGCGCCAAATCACCGGCGTCATTACCGCCGTCGAACAAATCGGCGGCGTGAGCGACAACCGCCTTTACCGCTACACCCTGCGCCCGTGGCTCTGGCTCGCCAGCCAGACCGCCGACTACAAATCGTTCCAGAACAAGTCCGTCATCGACATCCTCGATGAAGTCCTGAGTGAATACACCTTCAGCGTCGACAAACGCCTCGATGAAAGCGTCTTCCCCAAACTCGAATGGGAAGTCCAGCACGGCGAAACCGACGCCCACTTCATCCAACGCCTGACCGAAGAATGGGGCATCACCTACTTCTTCGAACACGACGGCGGCCACCACCGCCTCGTCCTCGTCTCCGAATCCGGCGCCTGGCGCAAATTCCCCAGCGCCGCGTACCACACCCTGCCGATCTACCCGCAGGGCTTCAGGGTTGACGAAGAACACCTCACACGCTTCGAACCCATCAACCGCCTGCGCACCGGCAAGATCACCCTCAAAGACTACGACCCGCGCCAGCCCAAGGCCGATCTCACCACCGACGACAGCCTCCCGCGCGACACACGGTTCTCCGAGTTTGAACGCTACGAATACGAACCCGGCGTCTACACCAGCCGAGACATCGGCAGCCAGCGCGCCCGCATCCGCATGGAAGAGCGCCGTGCCAAAGGCCGCCGCGTGCGTGGTGCCGGCGCACTGCGCGGCATTGCCGCAGGCAACACCTACCAGATCGCCAACCACGACAAGGACGACCTCAACCGCGAATTCCTCATCGTCAGCACCGAATTCCAGCTCGAAGACGTCGGCATTCAATCCGGCAGCACTCAGCGCTATGCCTGCCACGTCCGCTTCGAAGCCCACCCCACGGATGAAGTCTTCCGCCCGCCGTTGACCACCGCAAAGCCGCGTGTCAAAGGCATCCAGCGCGCCGTCGTCACCGGCCCCGAGAACCAAGAGGTCTGGACCAACGACTTCGGCTGCGTAAAGGTTCAATTTGAGTGGGACCGCTACGGCCAATACAACGAAAACTCCTCACCGTGGATTCGCGTCGCCAACGGCTGGTCAGGCGACCAGTTCGGCGCCATGCACGTCCCGCGCATCGGGCAGGAAGTGCTCGTTGACTACCTCAACGGCGACCCGAACACGCCCATCATCATTGGGCGGGTGCCGAACCAACTGAATCTGCCTCCGTGGCAGCTTCCCGGCCAGCATGCGCTATCCGGCATTGCCAGCAAGGAACTGTTCGGTAAGCGGCGTAACCACCTGCTGATGGACGACACGCAGGGTCAGATTCAAGCGCAGTTGTCGTCCGACCACCAAACTAGCCAACTCAACCTTGGCTATCTGACCGGCGTGCCCGGCAACCCTGGGCGCAAAGACCCACGCGGTGAAGGCTTTGATCTGCGCACCGATGGCCAGGGTGCCATCCGGGGTGCCAAGGGCTTGTTCCTCACCACCGAAGGGCAGGTTGCCGCCGTGGGCGGCCACCTCGACCGGCAAGAGTTCATCCGCTGCATGGAAGCCGCGCTCGAAGCCGCCAAATCCCTGGGCGACTACAGCAGCCAACATGAAGCCCTGAAAACCGACGCCGACCCGCAATCCACCCTCACGAAAGCCATTGAGGAGTGGGATGCCGGCGCCAACAACCACAAGGACGCGCAGGGGCAGGGTGGCCAGCCCCTGCTAGGCGCCTACGCGCCGGCCGGTATCGCCTTGGCCACACCCAAGAGCCTGACCAGCTATGCCGGCCAGCACATCGACACCGTCTCCAAACTGAACCAGCAACAAACGGCAGGGCAGCAATACCTCGTCAACGCCGGCACCGGCATCAGCCTGTTTGCGCATAGCGGTGAGTGGAAGGGCATTGCCCATCAAGGGCAACTCGTGCTGCAAGCGCAGCAGAAGAGCATCACTGCCAACGCCAAGCAGGATGTGGTCGTCACCGCCACGGACGGCACGATCCTGCTCAATGCCAAGACGGGCATCACCCTCATGAGTGGCGATGCAGGCATTCGCATCGCCGACGGCAAGGTCGAGGCCTTTGGGCCCACGCTCATCCATCTGCATACGGGGAATTTTGATGTGCCGGGGCCGCAGGGGCTTAATGGGGCGCTGCCGCAGTTTGACTCAGGGGATGTCGGCCGTAAGTTCCGACTGATCCGGCCCGCAGACAACAAGCCGGTTGCCAACCGCGCATACGAAATCACCAAGAAGGACGGCAGCGTCATCAAGGGCGTCACCAATGTTCTTGGAGAAACCGAGTTGCATGAGTCCGAGACGACTGACGTGTTGGCAGTCAAATTCGGCGAGCGCCAATCGACTGGCTCGGTGTCAGGCATGGTGAAGGCGGCGCTGGTGGGGGGAAATGGTGCTGGGCAGGAGGGCCGCGAGTATCGCTATCAGCTTGCGCAGCAAAGCTATCAGATCAACCAATGGGCCTACTTGTTTGTGGAAGGTGTTGGCATGAATGGCGCGTTCAATCTCAAGGGGGGGCTCGCAGTGAAGAGCGGCGGTGCGGAAGAGTCCATTTGGTTGAGTGCGATGGGCTACACCAGCGCCGGAAGAATAGGTAAGGCGCATTTCTTTGCCTCGGCCTCGCTTCGCATTAACGGCATCGAAGGGCCGAGTACTCCGCTGGGCTTGGACAACGAAGCTGGCGTTTGGCCGAAAGACAATTCTTCGCCCATTGGCTCAGTCGTGTTGAAGCTGCCGAAAGCGGACCCCTCGATGAAGATCGAGCTGCTTATCAGCGGTGGGTACATCTATAAAGGCGATGAAGGTCACGCGGTACCTAACCCACCTCGTGGCGCAATCGCGGTGCCGATTCAAGTTGTCCCTGGCAACGGTAAGAGCGGAGTCATCAATGTCTAGAAATCAAGCCTGGTTGCTATCTCTTGCCCTGGCGAGTGCAGGGCTTCTCGGTTGCACTGAGAGTGGTGCCGACACTCCGGTCGCGCCACGGCAAGGGGAACGAATTTCAACGCAATCGAGTGGAGTCGCTGACCAGGCTAAGCAAGTGCCAACGCCAGAGTCGAAACGAGCGTTCTTGCTGGCACAAGAAGCGAGCGAGCATGCTGGTCGACGGGACTATGCGGGCGCATTGAGCAAGCTTGAAGCGGCGATCGCGATTCGAGGCGACGTGCCGGAGTACTCAATGATGCGCTGCATGTTGAGTGAACGCGTGAGCAACCAGCCGCGGTTGAGTTGCTATGCGGAAGTCGTGCGGGCCTATCAAATTAACGGCGCACCTTGCGAGAGCAATCTCAACTGTGTTGTTGCTGCTTCTATGGCTTCTTTGCCGGAGGCATTGCGTTATCGAACTCGCTATCTAGCATCCCCGAAGTCACCCGAGGATCAGGCAATCGCTGAGGGCATGTTGGGGGATTTCTCGCGCAATGTCGTACTGCACTCCATTCTCCCTTGATGATCTGACGGCTTTTACAAGTTAGACGAGAAGTAACCATGACTGACTCGACTGGATCCCTTTCGTGCGGCCCACGCGCCGAAGCGCTATGTCTGCCGGGCAATCCTCGCCTGGATGTGGAACAGCCCTTGCCGCTGCCCGGCGTCATCATCTTCGTGCACGGCGTCAACTCCATGGGCGAGTGGTTTGACGACAGCGAGCTTGGCCTGGTGGCCGGCCTCAACGCACGCCTGCAGCGCAACGACGATCAACTCCACCGCATCAAGGGCAGCGGCCAGCTACGGCCCGCGAGCTACATGGGCGAGCTGACTGAGGATGGCTACATTCACGATGATCTGAAGTCCACCACCTTCATCAAGGATGCCGGCTACAGCCCCATCATCCGCTTTCGCTGGGGCTACAAGGCCAGCCAGAAGGAGATTGCCACCGTAGGCGGCAGCATCTTGCTTGACGAAACCGATGCGTGGGCCGGCGGCCCCTTCGCCAACGGCTGCTCCGCTTTGCCAGACATGTTTGGCAACGGCACGGACACCGGCCTCTTCCTCGGTCTTGCTGTGCAAGACATGAACACCAGCGACCGCCAGGTCTACAGTTGTCCTGCTCGTCACTACCAGGCCTTTGCTGCATGGCGGTTGGCCAAATTGGTGGCCCGCATTCGTGAAATCCACCGTGCGCAGCATGAGGGGATGGATTGCCCCATCACTGTGGTGTGCCACAGCCAGGGCAACATGGTTGGCTTGGGTTCCGCCTACTTCGGTGCTAACCATCCAGATCTGAAGGGGCTCGGCGTGGCCGACAACTACGTCTTGGCCAACGCGCCGTACAGCGTGCAAAAAAGCGGTGCTGACAACTACGCGCAATACAACTGGAGGAGGTTGCAAGGGCGCGTCAAGTACGAAGCGCGGATTGAAGGTTTGAAGAACTTCTTCGACATCGTGCGCAACTTCAAGCCCAATCACTACGACAACGCCACGGTTGATGCGCAACTCTGGAACAGCAACCCCAAGTGCGGTAGCCAACCATGCACCACTGCACAAGACCAAGCAGCCCGACAAACGCGCAAGCGCGTGTTCTTGTACTGCAACCCGCACGACCGCGTGATTTCCATTGATACCGTTAAAGGCATTGGCTGGCTGGGCCTGAGTGAGAAAGACGTCGAGGCTACCGGTGCAAAAGACATCCTGTTCCAACGCGTGTGGGCCGAAGGCAAGCCCGGACAACCCTACAAGGTGGGCGCGAGCCCTGGCACTTACTTCGACTATTGGAACCATACGAACGGTGCCGATCGGAGCGAAAACCAGTTCTGGACGCCGCGAGCTGACCGGTTGCGTATGCAGATCGAAGAAATCTGGGGTGACGACCGCCGTAGCGTCATCGGCAAGGCGAATGCGACGGTCTGGGGGTTCGTCTTCCAGGTGGGCTTGTGGATCGGCAGTGCTGTCAGCAAGAGCGCCGCCGACCTCAATGGTCGTCCAGCAGACGATTGGAAGGTCTGTGTGAATGCGCCAGAAGTCCCCTGCAAGGGGATTGAGCCCAAATCGCTCTATTTGGCAAGCAACTCTTGGTTCCGCTTCGGAGAGCCCCTGGGCAATGGCGATCCACGCATCAAGGGGCCATTCAACCGGTACAAGGAATCCGCCAGCGATTCGCTTAACCCTAAGCGCGAAACCTTCGAAGGGGAAGACGCCTATGCCGAACAACGCAAGACGGGGCACGGCGACGCCGCCAGCGAAGCGTCCATGCGCTACGACCAGAACGCCGGTATTCGACAAAAAGCGCGGCGTGCCATCTACGACGGCAGCGGCGACAAACAATGGTTTGGCCCCGATGGTGCACTCAACGTTTTCGGCGGTAAGCGCTTCAACGAAGACGACATCAAGAAGATGAGCGCGGCCAATCACGATGACATCAAGGGCACGGACTTTGAAGTGTTCGAGAAGTCAGAGCGCATGGGCCTGCTCGCCAAGGGCGCTGACCAGCAAGCGACCAACCACTCCACCATTTTGACCAACCCCGAGCACAGCGAGCACGTGCTGGCCTATGACGTGGACGTGGGCCTGTGCCAGTTCAGCAACGTGCAGATGAACCAGTTGCGCAGGATGGCGGATTGGCGGTGGTGTAAGCCGGAGGATGGCGATGACTTTCCGCCGGGCAGGGAGCGCGCGGATGACAAGGAATTTCAGTACTACGAAACCGCCTTGTTGGGAGGGAAGAGGTTGATGGAGGCGCCTAAGTTCGACCCAGATCAAGGTGCGCTCACGGTCCTTGATATTAAGGCTGAGCGCAACGTCCTACCTGTGCTCCAGTCCCATCACAAGAAGCCGGATGACACCGACACGCGCTACGCATAGGGAACCGATATGACCCGTTTGTTTCAATCCAATCTGAACAGGAGCAGGGGCATGGCCACCAAGATGCTGGTCACCGCCTGCCTGTTGCTGACCGCCTGCCATTCTGGAGTCTCGATGTCTGCCAACTACTCTCGCAAGCCCGTGGCCTGGCCACGGATGCAAACTCCTGCCGCACCCACCGACCCCGCCAAAACACCCGCGGCCGTGGTACTGGGCGTGCAGTGGCTCAATCCGCTGATGCGACGCAGCTATCCCACCCAATGGAACCTGCTGTGGGTGCAGGGGTTGGCACAGCCCAATGCAAATGACCGGGAGGCGGCGAAATTCAAGTTGGGGGATGCGGTGGGGGAGCTGACCCTTGGCATGTCCCGGAACAAGCGGCTTGAAGACTATCCGTGGGTCAAACGGGACAGATTTGTTGGGGCTTTCACTGAGTTGGTGGGCAAGCCACTAAGTACCTTCAGATCCTATCCGGCTGACCCGAACTACTTCTACTCGATCCGCACAGGGACCAGTCGTCCTGACTACATCGACGCCATCGTGTTCGCTGGCATGCCGCGCGAATGGCTCAATACGCCAACCTACTTCAGCAGTAACGCAGGTAGCTGGGATCAGGAGCTATTGGACGATCAAAAGGCCATGGGCATTCCCGCGCCGAGTTATCTAGCGTATGACGCGGCCCATGCAGAAGAGCGCATGCGAGACTACTGGGTCACCCTGCATAAAGACCGGCATGGTGAAGCCGTACGCGGTGCGCCCGCGTCCGAGGAAATGATCATTGGGGAGAAAACCTTGACGCTACAAGGTGCCCGCAGGTTGGTCTTTGACAAGGTGGCAAATAGCGCCGGCGCCAAGGACATGGAATTCAACCCCACAGGCAGGCTCCCTCAGGTCGTACTCAAGGCAGGTGATGAGACGGTCGGTTTCTACGATCTGCAAGAGGCGCTCAAGTTCTTGGCCGAGAACCCAAACAAGCTGGTGTGGGTGTGGAACATGGACGCACCCAACTACCCGATGGGCGAGCAGACTAATGAGAACAGCACTCTCCTGATCCTCGGCCACCCAAGTGCCGATTGGGGTTACACGCCGCTGGCGTCCATCTACACGCCCCAGCACCATGAAGGCGGCATCGGCGCCAAAGCGGCCACCCCGGGCGGCGCTTGGAGCGGCTTGATGAAGACCATACAAGAGCAGGCTCCAGAGGGTCAGCCTGTTGAGCGCATTTATTACGACGTTCAAAAGCACGCTCCCAACATCAACGCATTGATGGGTCCGCTTCGCGCCGCAGTACACCAGCACTGGCCCGATCTGGATCAGGTCACCAACGTCTACAGCGTGTCCGAACACATGGAGGGCCCGGCGCGGGCGGCAAGCTTTGCCACCAACGCTGCGTTTGCCGCCGCCTATGCCAACCAAAGCGGTAAGAGTGCTGTCGTCACCAGCGTTGCCGACCCCAGCGATGCGTGGGCTGTGCTGATTGGCCCGCCGCCGGGCTGGAAGCCGACGCCACCCGTTACCCAGTGGGATCGCGCGCGAGGTGAGAGTCGGGCGTACTGGCCGTGGTTTGGCACGCCGACAGGCTCAAAGTAAACAAACCAATACAAAAATATTGATAGGGAGAAAGGGCCATGAATCGCAGGTTGTTCTTGTGTGCGTCGGCATTGCCGTTATTCGGATTGGGCGGATGCGCAACCAATGCGCTTTACGACGAACTTTCAAAAAGAAGATACAAGAGCTACGAAGAGCCAGTGAATCAGATTTTAGTCAGCAGTGACGGCAAGAAGATCGTCGTGCTTGGAGTGGACTATCACTACATCTTCGATACGCCACCCAAGCTGATCGAGATTCTCGATTCGCCGCTTCATCCCAAATTGTCGGCGGAGATGCGCCAGTTCGAGGTGACTCCGGATGCTGAGATTAAGGGGTGGTTCTTTTTGAAAATGCCCACAGAATCCAGCGATGACGATTTGAAACTGGCGAAGTCGTACGGATTCGAAGTGGCGTCATCGAGCCAACCCCATCTAAATTTTGATTTGAGCGGGAAACGCTATAGCGCCAAGGGATTCAAAGCACCGGAAGGCCTGACCAAGAAGCTTAATCAATCCTACAGCGTGGATGTTCGAGAAGAGCTACCTCTCGGAGGTAAG
Source organism: Ralstonia sp. RL (assembly GCF_001683835.1). Taxonomy (NCBI): domain Bacteria; kingdom Pseudomonadati; phylum Pseudomonadota; class Betaproteobacteria; order Burkholderiales; family Burkholderiaceae; genus Ralstonia; species Ralstonia sp. RL. The sequence continues at coordinate 46,367 of NZ_LWRX01000244.1, forward strand.
GCTGCTTTGGTGTTGCTTACGCCCGTAACTGTTGCCGCAGACGGGGCGGTGGTCCTTCTGACCATTGCACTATTTCCGCTCACTGTGATTTCCCGCTCGCTCTAGTTGCCGCCGTGTCTACCGGTGCTACCGGGGCTACCGGCGGACCCATCGTCCCAATGCCAATGATCGTTCGATAGAGGTTTGATATGTCCGCACCAATCATCACCGTAGGCGACGTGGGCGCCCATGGCTCCGTTGTCACCACGGGCTCGCCCACCAGCAAAATCCGCGGCCGCCCCATCGCCCGCCTGGGCGACCTCGTCACCTGCCCAATCCACGGCGTCAACCGCATCGTCAACGTGAGCGGCAGCGCCAAAGTCGGCGGCGACGTCATGGCCCGTACAGGTGACGGTACCGAGTGCGGCGACATCCTGATCGGCAGTCAGCCAGGCAAAGCATGATCTTCCGTTTGTTGATGCTGTGGGCGCTCTCGCTGGCGCTCGCAGCCTGCTCCACCGCCCCAGCCCAACCCGAGCAACTGAAGCTCGATCTGGCCATCCAGGCAGGCGACTCCCTCAACCCTGATGAGAAGGGCAGGGCGTCCCCCGTACTGGTGCGCCTGTACGAGCTCAAGACCGCCAGCACGTTCGAGCAAGCCGACTACTACTCGCTCGAATCGAACGATCGCACGGTTCTGATGCAGGACTTGCTCGCCCGCGACGAATTCATCCTGCGCCCCGGCGAGTTCCAGGACATCGAACGCAAGCTCAACCCGGACACGCAGGCGCTTGGCTTCCTTGTCGGCTACCGAGACTTAGGCAAAGCCACCTGGCGCACCGTCTACAAACTGCCGCCCGCGCCCGAAGCCGCGTGGTACCGCGCCGCCATCCCCGCCCGCAAGGTCAAGCTGCAGATCGCGCTTGATCAGCAAGCCATCACCGTATCCAAACCTGATTGAAGTCATGAGCTGGTACAACAAAGTCGTCTGGAGCGAAGGGCTGTTCTTGCGCCCGCAGCTCTTCCAGCAGCAGGAGCGCTACCTGGAGCACTTCGCTCACAAGCGCGCCGCTGCCTTGAGCCCATTCTTTTGGGGCTTTCATCACTTCGTGATCGATACTGAATCGCTCGCGCTCGGCAAACTGGTCGTCTCGGGGGCCGCCGGCATTTTTCAGGACGGCACACCGTTCGAAGCGCCGGCCCACGCCAAGCTGCCCGCGCCGCTGGCACTGCGTCACGAGCACCTGAACCAGACCATCTACCTGGCCGTCCCCATTCGCACGCCGAACACCGAAGAAACCACCTTCGACGAGAGTGCTCAGGATTCGCTGGCCCGCTACCGCAGCTTCGAGGAAGACCTGCTGGACGCCAACTCCATCGGCCAAGGCCCCAAGCTCGTCCAATTGAGTGATCTGCGCCTGCGTCTGCTGCCCGAGAAAGAACTGACCGAATCCTGGCTCGGCATGCCGTTGGCCAAGGTCACGGAAATCCGCGCCGACGGCAGTGTCCGCCTGGACCCGGCGCTTATCCCCCCCGTCAACGTCTACACCGCCAGCGCCTTGTTGCACACATGGCTTGCCGAAGTGCACGGCTTGGTGCGCCTGCGCGCCAGCGCCATGGCTGAGCGTCTGACCGCCTCCAGCACGCGCGGCGGAGATGCAGCGGAAATCTCCGAATACCTCATCCTGCAACTGTTCAACCGCGTCGAGCCGGTGCTCACCCATATGCTCAACGCCAAGAGCGCCTCGCCCGAAGCGCTCTATGTGGAGTTGACCGCGTTTGCAGGAGAACTGTCCACCTTCGTGCGTACCGCAACCCGCCGACCGTTGGAATATGACGCGTACCGGCACGATGAGCCGCACACCTGCATCAAGCCCGTCGTGGACGACTTGCGCGTCCTTCTCAACGTCGTCCTGGAGCGCAGCGCGCAGCGGATCGAACTGCGTAACCAAGGCAACGGCATCCAACTGGCCGTGCTGGAGCCGGCCGAGTTCGCGCGTTTCAGCACCTTTGTGTTGGCGGTGGGCGCCCAATTGCCGCCAGACACATTGCAGCACCAGTTCCCCGCGCAGGCCAAGGTCGGCCCGGCCGAGCGGTTGGCGGAACTGATCCGCTCGCACCTGCCCGGCGTACCGCTACAAGCCATGCCCGTGCCGCCGCGCCAGATCCCATTCAACGCCGGTCAAGTGTATTTCGAGTTGGATCAGGACCACCCGCTCTGGGCACAGGTTCAGCGCTATGGTGGGCTCGCCCTGCATGTGGCCGGGCAGTTCCCAGAATTGCGGCTTGAACTGTGGGGGGTACGGCAATGAATAGTCCCGCAACAATTGGCGGCATCAATCCGCACGTCCCAGCGCCCGACATGGCCCAACAGGGCGGCAAGGCACACGATACGGCCGCACAAGCCGCCAACGAGCCGCGCCAAATCAAGCGCAAACCAATCGAGCAACGCGTCGAGAAAGCACTGCATCAGGTCAATCCATTGCTCTCGGCTGCTCGCCCCTTGCTGCGTGCACTGGCGGACATGCCCGCCGAATTGCGCGTTGATCAGGCCGACTTGCTGAAGAAAGTCCTGGTGCAGGAGTTGCACGACTTTCAGACCGTCTGTGAACGGGCCGGCATCCGCACGGAACATATCCTGGCGGCACGTTACAGCCTGTGCACGGCGCTGGACGAAGCCGCCCTGAGCGCATCGTGGGGCAGCCGGAGCAACTGGGCGAGCGAGAGCCTGCTGATCAAGTTGCATGGTGAGCACGAAGGCGGCGAGAAAGTCTTCCACGTGCTGGGCCGGTTGGTGAACAGCCCGGAAGAACACATCGACGTCATCGAGGTGATCTACTACCTGCTCGCGTTGGGCTTCCAAGGCCGCTACGGCAACATGGCCGATGGCGACCGCCAGCATCTGGCCATCCGCCAGCGCCTCTACGACCTGATTCGCAAGCGTCGTGGTGCTGTCCCAAGAGAGCTCGCATCGAACCTGAACGTTGCGCCTGCCGGACGGTTCTCCATGATCCGCACCGTCCCCATCTGGCTGAGCGCCACTGTCCTGGGCCTGGCCGCCTTTGGCCTATTCGCCTGGTACAAGTACCAGCTTTCGGTGCAAGCGCGCGAACTGGAGCAGCAGATCCACGCCATCGGCCAGATCACGCCTCCACCTCCGCCCAAGGCCCCACCGTTGCGCTTGGCTGAGCTACTCAAAGACGAAATCGCCCGTGGCCAAGTCACGGTGGACGAGAACGCCAGCCACAGCGCGGTCACTTTCCGTGGCGACGACATGTTTGCCGGTGGCCGTGCCGACGTCAACGCCAAGGTGCAGCCGCTGCTGGACAAGGTCGCCGCCGAGATCGCCAAGGTACCGGGCAAGGTCACCGTTACCGGTCATAGCGACAACCAACCCATCCGCACCGCTCGATTCCCCTCGAACCAGGTGCTGTCAGAAGAGCGTGCCGTGCACGTCTCCGAATACCTCGCCAGCAAGGGCGTCGCGCAGGGTCGGTTGGAAGCCATCGGCAAGGGCGACACCGAACCCGTCGCAGATAACAGCACGTGGGCTGGCCGGGCAAAGAATCGCCGGGTCGAGATCGACGTCACGCAGCAGTGAGATTGCAGGCATGAAATTTCTGAAACAAGTAGGCACCGCCATGGTGTCCTGGCAGGCGCTGACCCTGGTGGCGATCCTGCTGATCTCGGCGGCTGTCTGGTGGATCGGCCCGCTGCTGAGCTTTGATGGCATGGTGCCAATGGCCGGCGTCGGCACGCGCATCGCTGTCATTGCGTTGCTGCTGGCGCTGTACTTCTTCCTGGTATTCGGGTTGCCCGTGTTCTTTGTGGTGGCCACTGCGTTGTGCCTTTTGATTTGGCACGCCGGGCCGTTGCTGGCGTTCAATGGGCAGCACCCGCTGCAGGACACAACGCCGCGTTTGCTGCTGATTGCCATCATCGTGCTGGTGTCGGCTGTCTATCTGGTCTACCTGCTGTGGCACCGCATTCGCACGGACGAGGGGTTCCGCAACAAGGTGATGGGCACGGAAGCCAAGAGCGACGAACCCGTCGCCGGCGCTGATACCAAGGCCGTGACGGCCAGCGTGGAAGCCGCCATGCGCCAGTTGAAGGCGCTGCGCACCGGCAGCGGCCTATCAAAACTCTTCGAGGGGCGTCGCTACCTGTACGAGTTGCCTTGGTATCTCACCCTGGGGTTCGCCAGCGCCGGCAAGACCAGCGTGCTGACCAACGCGGGCCTGCGTTTTCCGCTCACGGGTGGCGCCGGTTCGCCATCGCAAGCCAATGAGGATCGCAAAGCCCCGGTATGGCGCTTCACCAACGAAGCCGTCCTGATCGATACCGTCAGCAATTACACCAGCCAGAACAACACGCCGGACGCCGTGCGGGCCGAATGGGAGAAATTCCTCAGCCTGCTGCGCAAGTACCGGGGGCGTACCCCTGTCAACGGTGTGGTGGTCACCGTCAGCGTGGCGGATCTTGTGGAGCAAACCGTACAACAGCGTGCGGATGAGGCCCTCAAGATTCGCACACGTCTGGCCGAGCTGCGACAGGAGCTGGGCATCCAGTTCCCCATCTATGTTGTGGTGACCAAGCTCGATCTGTTGAGCGGTTTCGCCCAGTATTTCCAATACCTGGGAAGTGAAGGGCGCGCGCAGTCGTGGGGCTTCGTTCTGCCTGTCGATCGCAAGGCCAAACGTAACGAAGTTCTGCCGGCGCTGAGCGAGCTGTGCCGCACCGAGATGGCCGCGCTGGAAAAACGCCTCGTCGCAGGCGAAGCCGATCGCTTCAACGAAGAGTTCGATGCTGGCCGCCGCAAGGTCCTGCTCGGCCTGGTTGAAGAGTTTGATGGCCTGACCGAACCCCTCGCGGACCTCGTCGAGCAGATCTTTGCAGATTCACGCTACGACAACACGCAGAACAAGGCCATGCTGCGTGGCGTGTACTTCACCAGTGCCGCACAGACCGGCGAGTCGGTGGTCGCTGCCAGCGACACGGTGGCCCTGCAAGTCCTGGATGGCAAGACACCCGGCGAGGCTCAGGCCGCGCGTGGCACGGTGGGCTCTGACAGCTACTTCCTATCGGACCTGTTCAAGCGCGGCATCTTTGCCGAGGCACATCTGGTGCGGCCCAACCTGCGTTGGGAATTCCGCTTCCGCCTGATGCGGCTACTGGCCCATACCGCAGTGCTGGCATTCGTCCTGTGGCTGGTCGCTGGCCTCTATACGAGTTTCGGCCACAACTCCAATTACCTCGACGTGGTCCAGGAGAAGGCCAAGGCCCTGACCGCCAAGGTGACCGGTTTCTACAAGAAGCCCGAAGCCGACGGTGTGCCAGACCTGCTGGCCGCAGCGCATGATCTGCCGGCGTTCACCAACCTGAACTTGCTGGACCCGTCACTGAGTTGGCGTTATGGGTTGTACGTCGTGCCGCCCGTGCTCGCCGTGTCCACGGCCACCCACGTCAAGCTGCAGGACAACCTGCTGGTGCCGTATTTGGTCCGTCGGGTGGAGGCTGTGCTTGCCGCCGCCGTCGCTGACCAAGACGCCAAGCTTACTTACGATACCTTGCGCGTCTACCTGATGTTGTACGACAAGACGCAGTTCAATGCCGCCGACGTACGCAGTTGGGTGCAGAACGACTGGGCAACGGGCGGCGCGGATGCCTTTGGTGGCCGAATCACCGTGGTCGAGCACCTCAACAGCTTGCTCGATGGCAGCCGGGCGATCCAATCGCCCTATGCCAAGAATGAGGCGTTGATCCGCTCCGCGCGGGATTTTCTGGACGGCAACACGTCGACCGAGCGTCTGTACGAGCGTGCCAAAGCCGCCATAATGGAAGAGGCCCCGGCCGATTTCACGCTTGTGCGAGCGATTGGCCCGCAGGCCGGCACGGTCTTTTCGCGTGCCAGTGGTGAGCCGCTGGAGCGGGGTATTCCCGGCTTGTTCACGTACGCGGGTTATCACAACCTGTTCAATGCCCGCCTGCCGGAGTTCGTCAACAAAGCGCAGGCGATTGACGCCTGGGTGATGGGGCGCGCAGGCGGCGCTCAAAAAAAAACGCTTGAGAGCACGGCTGGCAAGCTGACTGGCGACGACCCGGTCACGCGAGAAATCCGCCGTCTGTACCTGACGGAATACGCGCAGCGGTGGACAGAGTTCTTGCGTGACATTCGCGCACTCACGGGCAACAACCTCACCTTCGATCTGGAGGTGCTGCGCAACTTCGCTGCCCCGGACTCACCGCTCGCGCGCCTGGGGCGCGTCGTCGTCAAGGAAACGACCCTAAGCCAACCGGCCGAGCCCGGCGATAAGTCTCTGGCCGACAAGGCACTCGGTGCATTGGGCAACAAGACCGACAAAATCACAGGTTTTGCGTCCCGCGCGGAGGCTCGCCAAGAACGGGAATTGGTCGACAGCCGTTTCGCCGCCTTGCGCGAAGTCGTCACCGGACAAGCCGACGTTACCGCCGCCAACGCTCAAGCCGCCAACAACAAGCCGCGGCTGGACGCCATTGCCGGCATGGTCAACGCGTACTACACCTCATTGATGGTCGCCAGCAACGCATTGGAGACTCGCAACCTGCCGCCGCCCTCTGAGGCCGGCGCCCAGCTGCGTATGGAAGCCGCCAAGCTGCCGGCGCCGCTCAAGGAAGTGCTGGCCGACCTGGTGGTGCAGGGCACGCGCGACGTCAACAAAGGCATCGGCGACATCCTGGTCGCCCAGATGAATGCCGTCATCGGCGAGAGCTGCCGTAGTGCCATCGACGGCAAGTACCCCTTCACGCCGACATCGAAACAGGACGTGGATACCGAAGACTTTGCGCGTGTCTTCGCCAGCGGTGGCGTGCTGGATGACTTCTTCCAGAAAGTCCTGGCGCCGCACGTAGATACGACGATTTCGCCATGGCGCTACAAGCTGACCGCGCCCGACGTGCCGCCCGTCGCAGGCCCGAGCCTCGTTCCGTTCCAGCGTGCCAAGGAAATCCGCGAAGTGTTCTTCCGCGACCCTGGCGCCAAGAAGATGGCCTGGAAGGTCGACTTGAAGGTGGTCGAACTCGACCCGGAAATCGTTGAGTTGACGATGGACTTCGATGGCCAGAGCCTGCGCTACGTCCATGGCCCAGTGATCCCGCTCAAGGTGACGTGGCCCGGGCCGCGCGGCGGGCAAGGGGCCGAGATCACGGCCAGCCCGCGTGTTCGGCCCGAGACTTCGTCGCTCATCGCCAGCGGCCCGTGGGCCATGATGCGTGTGATCGCCAAGGGCAAGCTGGCCAACTCGGTGTCGCCCAGCCATTTTGTGGCTGAGTACGACTTCGATGGGCGCAAGGCCAAGCTCGACATCAACACTGGCAGCTTGGCCAATCCGTGGACGACTGGGCTGCTGCAGGGCTTCCAATGTCCGGGGAGGTCAGGGTGATGATCAATAGCAACGCTCAGGCCCAAAACCACATGCTCCGGCTCGCCCAACCGCTGTTCTGGCTGCTGGACGAACTCTCGCCCTCCCTGGAGTCCGCCGCTCGCCTGGACGCCCTCAAATCCGAGGTGCGTGCCAAGCTGGTGAACTTCAAGAAGGCTTGCCAAGCCGCAGCCCTCAAGGCCGACAGCGTAGAGGCCGTGCACTACTGCTTCTGTGCGGCCTTGGACCAAGCCGGCAGCCGCGTACGCGGGCGCGCAGATAGTCTGCGTGGCATCTGGCTACAGCACAGCCTGCTCGTCGAGTTCTACAAAGAGAATGGCAGCGGCCAGCATTGCCGTGCCTGGATTCGGAAACTGCAGGAGACACCGAACGCCAGCGGCAACGCACTCGAAGTCATCGCACTTCTGATCAAACGCGGCTTGGGCGACGAGCGCGGCATGCCGTTGCCAGAAATCCCGATACAGCATCGGCTAGTTGCTGCGCCGCCAGCCCCCCTGCCGACACCAACGCCTACCATCGCGGCACCTGCCGTGGCGACTGTTTCGGTGGCCAGCGTCGGCCGAGAGGCTCCTGAGGTGCTGCTCCTTCGCCAAGAGCTACCGCAGGAGCAGCAGCGTCGCTCACTGCTTCCCGTCATCGCAGCCTTGCTTGCCGGGGCACTGATCCTTGGCTTCGGCATCGTGATTTACCGGCAGCATTTGGAAAACCAAAGGCTCGCCAATAGGGTCGACGCCTTGTCTGCCCAGCTACACAAACAACAAGAAACGCTAGAGGAACGCATCTCACGCGCACTGTCTTCTGAAGCGGGTGCTGCCCCCGTTGGCATCAGCACCAAAGACGATCGAATCTACTTGGCTTTCAGCAGTGACCAAGGATTTGCCTCCGGCCGCGCAGACCTCACGCCCGTGCTGTCGCGTCAGCTTGACCGGCTCGCCAAGGTACTGGCGGACACCGGCGGCAAGATCACCATTCTCGGTCACACCGACGATGCCCCCGGCCCGCGAGACCGCATCGAGTCGAACGCCGCACTCTCCACGGCGCGGGCCATGGCAGTTGGGCAGCATTTGCAAGAGCACGGTGTCGCGCAGGATCGGCTGTCGATGATTGGCCGTGGCGCGAAAGACCCCGTCGGCGACAACCGTACCGCAGCAGGCAGAGCACTGAACCGGCGCGTAGAAATCGTGCTCGAAAACGTGCCACGTTGATACCAAGAAGCCGCCCCTGTGGTGAACCGGGCTACAGTCCACGCGCATAACCGCAAGCGCTCGAAGTAGCCGCCAGAGGGCGAGCATGCTAATGGAAAAAAAGACGCTCTCTACACCAGAAAATTCTGAGTCGCCGCGCCGGCGCCTACAAGACAAGGTGGCGCGACAACCTACCCAAAGTGGCCACGCGTCAACCGAAGACAACGCTCTCGCCACATACTTGAGTCATCTCTGGGCGGACCTGTTGAGCCCAAAGCCGCACCCCGTCCCTGACTGCCCCCATTGTGGTGGCCAGCATATTCGCTATCCGCAACGGACAACAATCGGGCGACTGCCCACGTTTTTTTGCCACGACTGCGAACACGAATTCACCCGGCTGACGCGGACTCCCTTCGAGCACATGCCGAATCGGGACATCGGCGCAGCCATCCTTCCACTGCTGCCCAACCCGATGTCGCTCCAGCAGGCTGGTGAACACCTTGGGCTGACACGGGAGGTGGTCCTTGCCTGGCTGCTTGCTTTCCGCAGCTACTTGCTCGATGTAGACCCATCAGGGGCCTTTGAAATTCAAGTGCGACTAGGCGACCATAGCACGCCGCCCGTGCAGTGTGCACATTGCGGATTCGACGGCAGCTTTACGTCCGCAGGCTTCGACAAGAAGGGGCGACGGCGGGTATGTTGTCCGCAATGCGGCCGCAAGCGCCCAGTGGATGCACAGCATGATGAAGCCTCCACGCTTGACGGCCTCATCGTGCGCGCCCCGATCGACGAGGCGGTAAGCGAAACCTCCATGCCGCGCGCCCCGAAGGAGGCCGAAGTCCCGCAACGCAAGATCACGCCGGGCCCGCTGGATCAGCAAGAAGACGTCGCCTTAACCGCTTTCCTGATGTCCTGGGTGCACGAGGCACTGAGCCCCAGCATCGCCGCTGGCCCTTGCCCGAAATGCGCCAGCGAACGGACCGCCTACTACGAGGTCATGAAAGCCAGCGGACTTCCCAGCTTCAAATGCCGGGACTGCGGAGGGTATTTCTCACGTATTACACACAGCCCGTTGCTTCGTGCCAGAGCGCGAACGCTCGCTCATCGCCTTATACCGATGCTGGGTTGGCGTAACACGGCAGAGACGGCCGCACGCGCGCTGGGTGTCAACGCAGCGTGGATTGAAGCATCGGTGCTCGCCTGGCGCAAACATCTCATGCGGCTAGACCCCAGCGGCGCCATGGAGTCGCGGGTGAGGCTTGACCTGCCGATGGACCTCTCCCCGCAGGTCCGTGAACGCATCAAGCAGCGCAATCGCTGGCTCCATCGCGCGTGGCGCAAGGGCAAGGACGGGTTCTCGGGGTTGCGATCCGACGGCTTCCTGATCCGGGTTGGGGAAACCGAGGGTGGTTGGTGTTACGAAGTGCAGGCCCTGCGGAAGAAGACGCGTCACAACGGCGAAGGGTTCCGTTCTATCGAAGAAGCGCGCCTAGCCGCGTTCGATTACGTCACGGGGCGCTTGTTCAAGCCGGATGAGGCGAAGCTGGTACGCTTCCTCTCAACTCAGAAGATGCTCGACCGGGCTTCAGATGACGAAAAAATCGCTGCCTGACCTGCTGCTCGAATTGCGCGCACTCGACGAGCAGATTCGTCGTGTTCGCCTCAAGGAGATCAGCGCCGAGACGATGGCATCCCGGTTTCCGGAAGCGTCCGCGGCCACGCGCAAGCGGCTGCAACAGCTGCTGGCAGCACCGCCACAACGGAATGGCATCACAGCAGTCGAGCATCGGAGTCAACTCTTGGCATGGGTGCGAGCCCTCGCAAGAACGCGGGGTGGGGTCTGCTTGACGTCCAGCTATCCGGGGCGTCATGTGCCCTATGAGCTTGAATGTGCGGCGGGACACCGGTTTGCCATGCTCATGCATGGACTGCGGCTTGGGCAATGGTGCCCGCGGTGTGGCCATGATCGCACCAAGTACTCGCTTGACCACGCACGCGCCGCTGCAGCGAAGCACGGCGGGCAGTGTCTCTCGGACCACTATACCGACAGCCGCGCGAAGCTGCGTTGGTGTTGCGACGCCGGACATACGTGGTCCGCGAGCTTTGATAACGTGTTGCAAGGCCACTGGTGCAAGGTCTGCCACTTCCAGAGCATCAAGCCCACACAACAGGACATCGACCAGGTGGCGAAGGCGCGAGGCGGGCGATGCCTGTCGTCCTACGTCGACAAGGAAACACCGCTGCAATGGCAATGCGCCGAAGGGCATGTCTGGAGAGCGCGTTGGTCGCACGTTAGCAAGGGGCAGTGGTGCCCCTCGCTGTGCGGTCAAGGCTCGGACCCGCACCATTGAACAGATGCAAGAGCTTGCGCGATCGCGGGGTGGACGTTGCCTTTCGACAGTCTACGGCGGTGCCCACGGCAAGCTTGAGTGGGAATGCGCCCATGGACATGTCTGGAAAGCTACCGCCAACAGTGCCTGGCGAGGAAGTTGGTGCCCGGAGTGCGCATGGGACAGCAGACGCATGGCCCGCAGTCGGAAGAAGCGCTAGAACGAGCCAATGGCGATGATGCCCGGTGAGCACCGAGCTCCTCGGGGCAGCGTGGCATCGAAGAACTTTTACCTGATCGGAAAGGTGTGAATTGCAGCGGTGCGCTGCCGTGGATCTTCGTGTCTGAGATGCAGCGCTAGGTTGAGGATGCGACGTGGGCGCAACCATATAGAATGCCTGGACTCTCGCGCTATCCGACGGCCATTATTTCAGAGATAAGGCGCGAGTTGGATCCCCGACTGCACCACCAAATCCCAGATGCCCAGCCTTTCCCGGCTGGGCTTTTTTCTGCCCGCCAGATCAGCATTGGCGCCGTTCAGGCCACCGTCTCCTGAACGCCATTGGCCGCGCTTTGCCGCTCCAGGCCGATGTTCGGCCCCATTGCCCCATTGCGTCATCTCGACCCGCCTCCGCCAGACCGGGGTCATTCCTCGTATTGAGAATAAATCTCATTTATGATTGCGCGCTTCCGCCGGGTGAACGCTCGGCTGCAGACAACACAGCGCATATCAAACGAGAAGCGAGTTATGAACAGCAAGGAGTGGGCGGCCGGCATGGTGGCCGCCATCATCGGCGTGGCGAACGCAGCCGACGCGGCGGCGCAGGAAGTGCAACTGCCAACCACCACGGCGACAGGCCAACGCCAGCCGCAGGGCTTTCGTGCCAAGCAAACGTCCACGGCCACGCGCACGGATTCCGACCTGATGGAGATCCCCTTTGCCGTGAGCAGCGTCAACGCGGAATTCATCAAAACGGTGGCCGCCGGACGGGGCGACGATCTGTACGACTGGGTGGCGGGCGTGTCGCGCCAGAACAGCTTTGGCGGTCTGTGGGACAACTACGCCGTGCGCGGTTTTGCCGGCGATGGCAACACCTCTGGCACCGACTACTTGCTCAACGGCTTCTCGTGGAACCGCGGGATGAGCGTGCCGCGCGACACCGCCAGCGTGGAGCGCATGGAGGTGCTCAAGGGGCCGGCCTCTGCGCTGTACGGGCGCGGCGACCCGGGCGGCATCATCAGCTACACCACCAAGCAGCCGCAGTTCAAAAGCGCCAACACCGTAAGCGTGTCGGCCGGCAGCTACGGCGCCACACGCGAAACGCTGGATTCCACCGGGCCGCTGTCCGACACGCTCGCCTATCGGCTGAACGTCATGAACGAGGACAACGGCAGCTTTCGCGACACCGTATCCAACAAACGCTACCTGGTGGCGCCCGGCTTTACGTGGAAGGCAGGGCCCGACACCATCGTCCACTACGAAATGGAAGCCGCGCGTCAGAGCGCCCCGCTCGATCGCGGCGTAGTGGCGGTCAACGGCCAGCTGGGCGCGATCCCGACCTCGCGCTTCCTCGGTGAGCCGCGCGACGGCAACTACGAAGTGCGCAACCTTGGCCACCAGTTGACCGTAGACCACCGCATCAACGCAGACTGGTCGGTCAACGCGGGCGTGGCGCAGCGCGATACCGATCTGTACGGCCGCTCGTCGGAGGCGTTCTCGCTGCAGGCCGACGGCCGCACGCTGTGGCGCCGCTATCGCAATGTCAGCTTTCACAGCAACGACCTGCAAGGCCGGCTGGAGCTGACCGGCAACCTGCAGACCGGCCCCGTATCGCACACGCTGGTCATGGGCACCGACGCCTACCGCTTCAACTACGATCAGTTCGTTCAGCGCTCCACCCCCACGGCCGCCGCGCCGTATGCCGTCGACATCTTCAACCCTGTCTACGGCCAGCCAACGCCTGCGCTCAATACCGCAACCAACGCGCTGGAGCACGACGAGGGGCAGGGCGCCTACGTGCAAGACACCCTGGCCCTGGGCGAACACTGGAAGGTCATTGCCGGGCTGCGCTGGGACAACTACCGCCAGTCGATCGAAAACCGCCGCACCGGCATCACCACCAGCCAGAACCAGACCGCCGCCAGCCCGCGCCTGGGCGTGGTCTACCAGTGGAGCCCGGCGCTTTCCCTTTACGCCAACACCGCGTATTCGTTCCGCCCCAATAACGGCATCGATGCCAGCGGCAACGCGTTCGCCCCAGAAAAGGGCCACGGCTACGAAGTCGGCGTCAAATGGGCGGGCGCCAAATGGTTGGCCACCCTGGCCGCATTTGACGTGAGCAAGCGCAACGTGCTGACCGCAGACCCGGCCAACAGCGGCTTTTCGCGCGCCGCTGGCGAGGTCCGCAGCCGTGGCCTGGAATTCGAGTGGAACGGCGAACTGGGCGGCGGCTTCCGTGGTATTGCCAACCTCGCGTACATCGATGCGGAAGTCACGCGCGATACCGTGCTCACGCCGGGTGCCCGGCTGGTCGACATCCCGCGCGTGAGCGGCAGCGCGCTGCTGATGTATGAATTTGCGCCCCCTGTCGGGCAAAAGGCCGGCGTGGGTGCGGGCGTGGTCTACGTTGGCAGCCGTGCGGGCAACACCGCCAATACGCAGGACGGCTTCCAGCTGCCCGCCTATACCACCGTGCAGCTCAACGGCTACGTACAGATCGACAAGCACCTGCGGGCATCGGTGGTGCTCAACAATCTGTTCAACCGCGCGTATTACGTCAGCTCGTACAACAGCCTGTGGGTCACGCCCGGCGCGCCGCGCAGCATTCTGGGCACGCTGTCGTATTCGTTCTGAGGTTCTGGTGGGCGATGGTTCCGCCATGCCACAACAGGGCCGTTATTCGGAGATCAGGGACGGGTTTCGTCCCTGATCGCGCCCCCGGATTACTGGCGGGGTTTGACAACCGATGCGCAAGAATCCGCGAAGCGTAAATGCTCGCGGGTTTTTTGCTCTCCCCATGTTGGGTGCAGACCTAATTGTCCTGCGCGCGCCGGTGTTGTGTTGAAGATGGGGAGAGTCCGTAAGTGCGCGCTCACAAGCAAGTACACGCCTAATCCTATTTATTTACGACGGAAGCGGCGCTCGAGGTTTCACGGCGATTTACTTGTGCACCGCTGGAATTCCGGCATGCTATACCCCTATTTGTGGCATTTCGCAGTGAGTAAATTCGTTGTACCGTAGGCCCCTGCGAGCGGATTTGGTGCATCTGTATATATTCCGCCGGCACATTATGTCTTGCATAAATTCGAGCAGATAACTAACAAGTCGCCACACAAAGGGGTGAGGGTCGTGGGAGTACAAGATCGCGATTGGTTCAGAGACCGTCGAGAGCCGCAGCTGGGCAATTCCGACTGGCAGAAGGAATACGCCCGCTGGTATGGCAAGCCGACCCAGGGCGCCAAGCAGGGCGTGCACTGGATCGTTTCCCTGATGGTGTGGGTAGCTGTTCTTTTGGTGGTCTACATCGCCGCGAAGCAATTGCGGCTCACTGGCAATGGCGCAGCCGTGCCGAGCCAGCAGGTCGCTTCAACACAGCCGGCCCCCATCGCTGCGCCGCCACTGCGCCAACCCATGCCCCCGATGCAGCAACCCGCAGCACGGGCCACCATGCCTGCGGCCGGCGTGAACAAATGCGTGATTAACGGACAGACGGTCTACACGGAAGCACCGTGCGGGCAGGCGATGCGCGCGCTCGTCGGCAATGCGCCTACCGAGGCGCCGGGCAACGCTCGTCAGCGTGAAATGGAAGAGGCTGCGGCAGCGGCGAAGCGAGCTGAAGAGCAACTTGCGCGGCAGTGGGACCAGCGGATGGCGCAGCGGGATCGGGATTTGGCGGCTGAGGCGCTTGCGGTTCAGCAGCAGGTTGCCGCCGTCAACGCGGAGTGCGCGCGGCTTAAGGCGGATCGAGATGGGATTTTGCGGCTGTCTGTGACTACGCAGCAGATGTCGCCGTGGCGGGATAACTTGAACTACATCCGTAAGCGGATGAATGAACTGCATTGCTGACGGTGTTGCCGGCGAGCTGTCGCAACTTGTTGCCAGACGGCGGCTTACCCACAAAGCGCCGAAGGGATCTTCCGGTACCCCTTCGGGTTCCCCCGCACAGCTTGCCAAGCAACGAAAAAAGCCCGCGATGCTGAGAGGCTCGCGGGCTTTCCCACATCTGGGCCACCATCAGCAGCCGCTCACCTCACTCCCCAGCCACCTCCACCTTCTTCCGTGGCCCCCGGCTAAACCGCGCCGACAGCGTCCGTCGCGCCGATTCCAACCCTTCCCCTTTGCCCGCAACCTTCAGGTACGTGTAGCCCTCCAGCGCGGCCGTCATCAGGTCACTGCCCATTGCGAGTTGTGAATCCTGCATCCTTTCCAGCAACTTCTCCATGCGGGCGAGGCGAGGGCGCAGGGTGTCAAAGCCCAACAGGTCACGTCGCATTTCCTGCAGGTTGAAATTGGCAGGAAGCACGCTGGGGTTGTTGCTCAGCAGTTCCACTGCCTGGCGGCAGAACGCTTCGGATTTGCTGCCCATCTTCATGAGCGTGCTGCGCTGCTCGACTGACAGGCCAATCAGGCCGACGAGCTTTTCTTCCAGTGTCTTCAGCGCACCGTCAATGGCGGTCAGGTCGGTGGCGCTGGGTTGAAACGAGATCAAGTTCTGAGACATTGCGTTCCTTCTAAAGCGGATATCAACGTCATGCCGATTGGCACAACCCGGTGAGGTTGGCTACCGCTGCGGCGTATCGCAATGCTGTACACAACCTTTGACGGGAAACCGCTCGCCCATGGGCGAGCAAGCCCGCTCCCGCCGTTCGAGTGTTGGAGCGTGAGGCGCGAGCCTCGGACTGTCGAACTCGACGCTCTGACACTGACGCTCGACCCTCAGACAGTGGAACGTGACCCTCAGACGGTGAAGTTCGGGTGTTTGAGGCTCAAACGCGACCCTCAAAGGGTGGAATTCGACTGTTTGACACTGACGCTCGAGTGTCTGAGGGCGAAGCTCCAGTGTTTGACACTGACGTTCCACGCTTTGAGGGTCAAGCGCCAGCGTCTGAGGGTGAAGCGTGACGTTCGGCCCGGCGCCCAGTGCGAATCAATAATCCAACTTTCGCTGCTGCCCCCGTGGCTATAATTGCCCCGCTACCGCACCAACGGTAGTCGGGTGTAGCAGCCCGTCTCTTCTCACAGGCCGGATAGCCGCTGCCAAGCGGCTTTTTTCATCCGGAGCTTGCGCACGCCTATTGTTTCCATGGCGGGCCGGGCAGGGAGACCTTCGGGTCTGCCGGTGTCCTGTGAGACCGGTCTGCTACCCCTGCTGTCGGGCCCGCCACCCTCGTGTAGCAGCGAACGGCCGGGCCTCCCTTGTCTCACAGGAGGTTATATGTCCGGAGTTGCAAGCGGGTACCGCCCCGCCTCGTACCCGTCCCCGCCCAAGCACCACCCCCGTCCCCACGAATCACGGAGACACCAATGACGCCCGTCCAACGCCGCCACTACCTCACCGGCGCCTTGGCCGCGCGCGACTACCTGCTCCGCACGCAGACCGACCTGCACATCCACCGCCAGTTCCGCCCCGACAGCCTGCGCTGGGCACTGGCTCATGCAGCCAGGCACCCGCCGGAGTATCGCGCGGGGTTTCTGGATGGCATCGGCGCCTTCGTATCGATGGTGCTGGAGGGTTGTCAGATCAACCCTGAGACGTGGGAAGTGCTTTCCGCCATAGAGCGGGCTGGCGAAAGCCAATAACAACGGATTGACGCATTCCCGTGACGGGCGGGAATGCCATGGCGGAGGCAGAGTGGCCGTTGGGCGTTCGCGGCTGGATTTGCCGCTTCCGGCCAGAAGCGGTCGTTCCGATAGGTTCGAAGCGTCCTGCCGCCCCTCAGCCTGTCAGCCCGTCAACCCCTCAGCCAAACTTGCGCGCCGCATCGCGCGCCAGGCCTGAACCGATTCCGCCGAACAGGTCGCCCTCAACGCGCCGCGCCGACGGCAGCACTTGCGCCAGTTGCTCGCGCAGCAACGGCACCCCGCTGGAGCCGCCGGCAAAGAGAATGGTATCGACCGCTTCCGCTGCAACGCCCGCCGTCTTCAGCATCGCCTGCACCGTAGACACCGTCTTGCCGACCAGCTTCCCAATCGACTGGTCGAACTCCTCGCGCGTGACGGGCTGCTTCAACTCGGGCGCGATGCGGTGCAGGTCGATCTCCGCCACCGGGGCGTCCGACAGCGCGATCTTGGCGGCTTCCACCTGGATGGCGAGCCAGTGGCCGGCGCGCTCGCGGATCAGGCGGATGAGGCGGTCGAGTTTTTCGGTGTCGGCGGCGTCTCGGTAGTTGTCCATCACCACCGTCCACGCCTTGCGCGTGTACACGTGGTTGATGGTGTGCCAGCTCGCCAGGTCGAAATACTGGCCGGACGGCATCGCCTTGCCGTTGCGCAGCGTGCTGTTCAGGCCCAGTAGCGGCATCACGCTGGCCAGGCTCAAGGCGCGGTCGAAGTCGGTTCCGCCGATGTGCACGCCGCCGTTGGCGAGGATGTCGTCGCGGCGGTCAAGGCGTTTCGCGCGCTCGGGCGACAGGCGCACGAGCGAGAAGTCGGACGTACCGCCGCCAATGTCGGCCACCAGCACAAGTTCTTCACCGCTGATGCCGGCCTCGTAGTCGAACGCGGCGGCGATGGGCTCGTACTGGAAGGCGATCTCGTCAAAGCCGGCGTCGCGCGCGATGTCCGCCAGCGTGTCTTCGGCAAGCTGGTCGGCCTTGGGATCTTCGTCGATGAAGAACACCGGGCGGCCCAGCACGGCGCGGCGGAATTCATGGCCGGCGGCATGCTCGGCGCGCCGCTTGAGTTCGCCGATGAAATGCGCCAGCAGCTTGCGGAAGGGCATGGCCTGGCCCATGACCTCGGTGCTGTCGTCCATCATCGACGTGCCGAGCAGGCTCTTGAGCGAGCGCATCAGGCGGCCCTCGTAGCCGGCAAGATAGTCGGCCAGCGCGGCACGGCCGTAGCTGACGGTCGGGTCTTCGGCGTGAAAGAAGATGACGGAAGGCAGCGTGGCCTTGCCGTCTTCGAGCGGCAGCAGGGTGGGGGCGTCCGGTCTCAGCCAGCCGACGGTGGAGTTGGACGTGCCGAAATCGACGCCGCAGGCGTTTGACATCATAGGATTGTGGCTTCTGGAGTGCAGCGGGAGGCATGCGCCCGCACGGGATATCAGAGCGGGCGCCACCTGCGAAGGGGGCGCTATTGTAGTGGCTTTGTGCGACGGATCCCCTCACGGCGCACGCTGTTCACGGGCAACACGCGGGCGCTAAGAGTCCGGCACACACGCGATCACCGTCAGAGGCGATGGCGACAGGTGCCCAGGGGCGGTCGATGGTCCAGCAGTGCCGAAATACCTGAAAAAAGAACGCCTGCTGCTACCACGCGACGTGGCCAGAAGAACCGTGCGGGTGCGTCATTGCGCATCGGCGTCCAGTTTTTCTGCGTCAAATAGCCAAGCACGTCGTCCACCTTGTTCCGCCCACCTTTGTATAACCCCCCCGCCCGGTCTCCTGCGCGCATGCGCTTGCCGCGAGCGCGCCCTGGAGTTGCGCGCCGGCCTGTGGCCCTGCATACAACGGCCCCGCCTGGTGCCGAGAATTCCCCTCCCACTGGGGCAAGGGGTCAGTAGGTGACGGTCACAATGATGGTGTCGTTATACGTGCCGGCGGGCGGAGTGCTCTGTGCTGGAACGCGACCATAGACAGTCGACACCTGCGAAACTCCGCTGCCCGTCCCAGTCACGGTTGCGGTGCCCGTCGTACCGTCGCCCCAAATGTTGGTGTAGCTCGAACTGGTGAACAGGTTGTAGCCGACAGTCTGCGAGCCGCCGCTGCGCGTCAGAAGCCGATTGCTCATCGTGGCGCCGCTGCCGGTTCCGGCGGAGAGCGCCAACGTCCACGGCGATTGGTTGGTGCAGTTGACTGTGATGGCACTTGTCGCTGTCAGTGCGGAATTCAGCAGCCCCGCTGTGCCGAAGTTCATGTTCGTTGCGCTGATGAGGCAGTCGCTGATGAGGTTTGCCGACGCAGACACGGAAAACGTGCTGGGATGGGACGTGATGGTCGTACACGTATTGGTGCCTGGATTGGGAAGTGCATACACCGTGGCACTGGTACCAGAGAAGCTCTGCGAATAGGCGCCCGCAGGCAAGGTCGTCTGCCCACCCTGAACCCTGCCGTAGACCGTGACGGTGGCCGACCCGGAACCGAGCACACCAAGCGGGACGTCGACAGAGATGGGCGGCGTGGAGGGGGTGGTGCGCTGTCCCCACACGATGGTCCGGGCGCTGTCCGCAAACAGGTTGTATTGGAGCTGATTGCTGCCCGCCGTCATGACACGGGGCGATATCCCGCCGCCTCCGCTGCCGACTCCAAGATTCAGGCATGCGCGCGCCACCGAACCTTGCAGCAGGAAGCCACTGCAGCTGACCGTCAGCGTGGCCGTCACGTCGGTGTTCCCCGCCTGCACCGGACTGATGCTGCCGAAGCTGATGGTTGCCCCCGCGACCGAACACGACTGTGCACGCGCGCTCACCGGGAGCGCCGCCATCAGAACCAGCAGAGAGGCCAACAGCAGGCGCGTCATCACGGCATCGCTCCTGTGGGTTCCGGCTCGCAAAGCAAGGGCCCGATGGTGGGAAGTGCGCCCGCATCCTGCGGGTAGGCAAAACGGGCAACGCAGGCGGGGCCTGCGTCCTCCACGCGGACAGTGTTGTCCAGTTGCAGCGCGTCGATGAACACGAGGCCATCGTAGCCAACGGGGTAGCGCAGACCGTTCTGCTCAAGTGTCGCTGTGCTGCCCGCCGGGAGCGGCTGCCCCCTGGTGTCCACCAGCCGTATCTGGGCGCCCCGGAACGTCTCGATGCGAAAGCGCGTCAAGACGCCGGAGCGGTCTGCCGGCGCAACGGTCACAGCGCTGGTGGCGAGCTTCGCATTGACGGGCAGCACAAGCGGGTCGATGGCCACATGGTTGTTCTCGTAGGACACCAGGTCTGGCACCAGCAGGTGCCCGCTGCCGTTCGTGCGGCCCATGAGCCGGTTCTCGAACGTCACCGGCACGTTGGCCACGCCCTCTGTGGACACCAGCGCAAACGCGTCATTGATGCGCCGGCCTGGCAGCACGTCGGCGTCCATGAACACGAAGGCACCGGATATGTCGACCGCCGTGCTCGTGTGCCCGTTCACCTCCTGGGCAGCCACGAACGCATCGCCGTAGCGGCCACGATAGTTCAGTTGCGCCACCGAGCGGCGGTCGCTGCCGGACTGGTTGGCCTGCAGCTGCCAGCCGAAACCGCCCGCATAGTCGGGCGTACGCACGGCACTGACCGTGGCCGAAGCGTGGCCACGGTCCATGCCGACGCTCGCTGCCGCGCTGGTGTCGCTGCCCAGGGCCATGGTGAGCGTCATGAGCACGCCCCGCGCCCGGGTGTCAGCCAGATCCTGATAGGCGCTCGCGCTCAATGAGAAGTCCCGCCCAAGCTGGGTGCTGTACGAGAGCGACGCAATGCGCGAGTTTCCCGTAACAGGGTCGGATACCCCGATATAGCTGGCGGCGAGGCTGCCGGTCCGCCCGGCCGGCACGGAAACCGTGGCCCGCAGCAGTGAGCGGAAGAACGGCGACCCTGCGGCACTGGCCAGATCGCGATAGGTGCCAAAGGTCCGGGTACCCTGCACATCGACGTTGAATGCCGGGTTTCGATACTGATAGCCCAGCGTGGCCTGGGAGCCGGTCTGCCCGGCGCCCTGCGATACGGCAGCAGCGGCCGAGAAAACGCCGGCCTGGTTCAGCCGTACCAGCGCTGCCCCGCCCAGGTTGCCAAGGCCGCGCGTGGCCTCGGCATGTCCTTCCACCGTCAGGCCGCCCGTGAGCCCATAACGCAGTGACGCGCTGAGTGCGGGGCTGGACGCATAGTCGAATGACCGCAGGCCGTAACTGTTGCGCAGAAAGCCCGCTTCGACCGCGTAGTCGAACAGGCCCGCGGAGAGCAGACGCGTATCGATGTAAAGCGGGACAGACGTCACGACGTCGCGGCCCAGGGCGTCCTTCACCACAATCACCGCCTGACCGGCGCCCGTAATGGCCGGGGCGTTGTTGACTACGAAGGGGCCGCTGCCGACCTGCCCCGTGAACTGGCGCACGCTGTTCACGTACAGGTCGACCGCGGTCGGCACGGCGGCACTGCCTCCGAGCAAGGGCAATGGATACGTGACGAGGTCGGGGCGCAGTGCAAAGTTGCGCCGCCACTGGATGCCGCCAAGGCGCACCGAGCGGCTCCAGCTCAGGGACGAGGTGACGGTGTCGCCAAGCGTCAATGTGTTGAGCTTGTCCGCATCGGAATGCGACCAGTTCGTATCGAGCCGTGTGTAGCGATGCTGGCTGGCGTCGAACGTAGCCACGCCGCTGTTGGAGAACACGCCGCCCGGGTGGAAGAACCGCTGCTCGCTGAACAACCCCAGGCTGCTCCCTCCGCCCCCCAGCGTGGTGGGCTGCAGATAGGCGTCGTAGTTCAACACCAGGCCCGTGCCACTGGTGGGCGCGACGCGCGGTTGGGTCTGAAAGCTCAGCACGTTCGGGACTCGCCGTGTGTCATCGACAGTCAACTGCGCTTGCTGCGCACGTACGTCGTACACGTAGCGCAGGCCCGGGATACTGTCGAGCGGAATGCGCCCGCTCGCGTCGGGCTGCAGGTCGTCTGTTCGAATGCCAATGGACTGCAGCTCGCCTGCCGTTGCGAACAGGTGCCCCTCCTGCAGCCGAAAGCGCGCAATCGTCTGTGTCGACGCCCCGTTGATGACCGCCTCCAGGTAGATGTCGCCAGCGCCCGGTGCCGGCAGCGGCCCATCGGGACGCACAGCGGCAAGCAGGGTCGGCTTGCCGCTCTCCTGCGCGGCGGCCGATGCCGCCATGACGAGGCCGCATCCCAGGGTGACAACGCAACGGCCTGTCATCTCCACCCAACGCATCAGTCTGCGCGGGTGAGTGGGAGGTCCACCGCGACGCCGTTGATATGTGCGCGAAGACGCTTCGGCGCCCGACGAGGGTGCGAATCAACGACCGGCCAGGCTCGCGTTGCACCGCCGAGCGCATAGCCGAGCAACCCCCCGGTAATTTCGCTTTGCGTGCCGTCGTTCCACTCGATGGACACCCCGGAGAGTTGCGCGTGGTGTGTCTCAGGGTTCCGGACCACGAGCAGGGTTTGGTCACCCTCGCGACGCAACACAGCGCTGAGCCTGGGCGGCGTATCCGCAGCGGCATTGACGAAGACCGGAACTGAGTACCGAAGCTGCATCGTTACGCCGGTGAGCGTCTGCGGACGGCGCTCCGGTATCTCGTCGATGATGAGGCGGTAGGCTTGTTCGGCAGCGCCTGGTGCAGGCGGTTGCGTCAGAACGAGCCGCACGAGCTGTTCGCCATCGGCAGGAATCTGCACGATGGGCGGACTGGCGACGAGCGCCGCGGAGTCATTGAGCTGGTCGCCTTGCGCATCCTGCGTCCAGCGGAACACCCGCACCTGTGCGTTGAGCGGCAGCGTGCCGCGATTGCGCAGCGTCAGGACGGCCGCCGCCTGGCCCGGGGGCAAGTCGATGCGAATGGGCGAAATCTGCAGCGAGGCGCCGCTTGCAGCACGAGACACCAGCGCACCGAGCAGAAGCAGTGCGCCTGCGTTGCTCAAGTCACGTGCATGCCGTTTGAGCGCAACCAGCCCGCAGCGTATCGCCGACACAATGGAACGGATACGGTGCAACTTAGAACGTGATGGTGGCTGTGACGGTCGATGTGTAGGTGCCGGCCGCCGGCGTGTTCTGAGGCGGGACACGTCCATAGACGGTCAGGGTCTGGGCCGTGCCCGTGCCTGTACCCGTCACGGTATCGGTGCCGACCGTGTTGCCCCAGATCTGGGTACGGGCACTGTCCCGGTAGAGCTGGAAGCCAACGGTTGCGGTGCCGGTGCCGGCGAGCAGCCGGGCGGCAATGGTCGACCCGGTGGTCGTGCCGGCATCCAGTCCGACGTTGTACGGTGCCGTGGCGCTGCAGGTGACGCTCAGGCTGGTGGTCTGGTCCACGTTCGCGGTCAGCACGCCCTGCGTGCCGAAGTTCAGTGCATTGGCACTGATGGCGCAGTCGTTCTGGAGCGTGAGCGAAACCGTGAAGGTGGTGGTTTTGGTTGCCGCGCCCAGGTATCCGGGAGCGGCAAGCAGGCTGGCCAGCACAAGGTAGTGCGGCTTGAGACGGAACGGACGCGCAGTAAGGCCTCGGCGCATGGGTTTCTCCTCCGAGCTGTCACACGGATGAGCCGGAGCCTCATGTGCCCAGGTCTTCATCCAGTCTGCCGCCCCCCGCGGCGCGTGAATCAAGCGTAGCAAAAAGAGAAGCCTACGTCCTAATTAAACTCAGAATTCGATGGTGACGACCTGAGATTGTGCTGAACCGGGCATCTGCACGGAGGCGGCGCTCGGCGCCGGGGCAGGCTCCCCGGTGTAGACCCGACTGGGCACCGGGCGATCGCACATGACGTGAGGCTGACCACTGGTGTCAGAGGCCACGGTGCATTTGTCGACGATTTGAAGGCTCGCAAACACACTCGCCGTCGCTTCGTGGGCAGGGGTGCTTCGGATTCCGAAGGATGCGAGAGCAGTCAGGACTGCAAGAAAGCGCAAGAATTTCACGGCTCAGACGGAAGACATGCAACGCCACCCGGCTAATGCGGGTGTTTCCGTCTATATCGGCAGCGAACGGAAAAGGTGTAACCCGAAAGTGCATCTCGGTCCGGGTAGGCTGGCCGAATGCCGAGAGCGACGTATCGGCCTTGACGAGCATTCCCGTCACCGACGTGGCGTGGATCAACGCAGCCCTGGCTGCGGGCCGTGTCGAGTCATTGTCGGTCCGACCCTCTGGGCGAATGGCGGACCGTTGCAGTCCGGGCACGCGCACGCGCGCCTTTCCGATGGCGGGCCGGGCGGAGCAGCGTTCCGGCTGCAAGCCTCGGGGTCAGTTTCCACCTCCGCTGCCGGGCCCGCCCACCCGATCACTTCAACCGCGCCTTCAGCTCTTCGCTGGCTTGATGCAGCGCTGCACGGGTTGCCGGCACACCGGCCAGCGCATTGAGCAGGCCGAAGTCGTGAATCATGCCGTTGTAGCGCGTGGCGGTCACATCCACACCCGCCGCGTCGAGCTTGCGTGCATACGCTTCGCCTTCATCGCGCAAGACATCCTTCTCGGCGGTAATCACCAGCGCGGGCGGCAGCCCCTTCAACTGAGCGGGCGTGGCCAGCAGCGGCGATGCGTAGATTTCCTGACGCTGCCCCGGATCGGTCGTGTAGGCATTCCAGAACCACTGCATCATCGGCTTGGTCAGGAAGTGCCCCTGCGCAAATTCGTCGTACGAAGCGTTCTCGAAGTTGGCATTCGTAACCGGCCAGAACAGGACTTGCGTGCGCAGTGCGGGCGTGCCGTGCGCCTTGGCCATCAGAGCCACCACGGCCGCCATGTTGCCGCCCACGCTGTTGCCGGCAATCGCCAGCCGCTTGCCGTCTACGCCGATCTGCGCACCGTTTTCTGCCACCCACTTTGTGGCGGCGTAGATCTGGTTGATCGCCACCGGATAACGCGCCTCGGGCGAGGGCGTGTAGTTGACGAAGACGGCGACGGCGCCGGAGTCGGCCACCAGGTCGCGCACAAAGCGCTCGTGCGTGGGGAAGTCGCCCAGCACCCAGCCCCCGCCGTGAACGAAGATGAAGCCGGGCAACGTGCCTTTCGCGCCGGCCGGGCGCACGATCGTCAGGCTGATCGGCCTGCCATCCACGGTGATGGTTTTCTGGCTGACGTCAGCGGGCGGCAGCGACACCTTTGCCGCGGCTTGCGCGCCCACCAGCACGGCGCGGGCATCGACGGGTGACAGGGTTTCCAGCGGCTGTCCACCGCCGGCGGCCAGTGCGTCGAGGAATGCCTGGGTGGTGCGCTCCACGCCTGGGCTGCCCGCAGCAAGAGCAACGCTTGCTGCCACAGAGAGCAGGGTGCCGGCGGCAAATTTGGTCATGCGGTTCATGGCTGGGCCTCAAATCGTGTGTTGTGCGAAGGGTTGGAGGGGTGCGGAGTTGGGGAACGGCGTACGGGTCAGATCAGGCTCAGGCGTACGTCGATGTTTCCGCGCGTCGCGTTCGAATAGGGGCAGACGATGTGGGCGCGGTCAATGAGCGTTTGCGCTTCGGCCGGGTCCATGCCGGGCAGGCTGATCTTCAGGTCCACTTCAATGCCAAAGCCGTTCGGAATGACGCCGATGCCGACGCTGCCCTGCACGGACACATCTGCCGGCACGCGGATCTTGTCGCGCGCACCCACGAACTTGATCGCGCCGAGGAAACACGCGCTGTAGCCGGCGGCAAACAGCTGCTCGGGGTTTGTGCCTTCGCCGCCGGCACCGCCGAGTTCGGTTGGCGTGGTCAGGCGGACGTCGAGCCGGCCATCGTCGGTGATGGCGCGGCCATCGCGGCCGCCGGTGGCACGAGCATGGGCACGGTAGAGGACGTTTTCGATCGACATGGTGGTTCTCCTGTGAGAGGGGTGGTGGTGCGCGCATCGGCTGTCGAGGCCGCGCCGCATTGCTTGCTATTAAATAGTGCGCTACTTAATCGGTCTAAAAAAACGGACGCGATCAGGCGCCCGTCGGCGATACGTGTGTGCTCAGGCGGCGTTCTTGAAGAGCCGTCCTCGCAGTGCATTCAACTGTGTGCGCAGTTCTTCCAGCTCGCCGGGCGCACACTCCATGGCCGTAGCCATGCATGCCGGCACTTTCTCGGCCCGCTTCTCCAGCGCCTTGCCGGCCGCCGTGAGCGAGATGATCACCCGCCGCTCATCCTCGGCCGAGCGCTGCCGCTCGATCAGCCCCGATGCCTCCAGCCGCTTCAGCAGCGGGGTGAGCGTGGCGGAGTCGAGGAACAGGCGATCGCCAATCTCCGACACCGTCTGGGCATCCTGCTCCCACAGCACCAGCATGACGAGGTACTGCGAATACGTCAGCTCCAGCGCCTTGAGCAGCGGCCGGTACGCCTTGTTGATCCCGATCATGGTCGAGTACAGCGCAAAGCAGAGCTGCTCGTCCAGGGCGAGGTCGCGGCGTGCGGAGGAAGGCTTGCGTGTGTTCATGGAGAGGAATATACATAGTGCACTATTGAATTGCAAGCTAATTTTTCGGGTGTGGGTGCCGCACGCCGTGCGGGAGTGACGCGTCCCCTGAAGGCGTGCGCTCCCCGATGAGGATTGTTGACTTGCCTCGGTGGCGCCCTTCCACAGCCTCCACCGCTGGAAACTTGGGGGGAGGCGCGCCCTCTCCCTGGCCTTCCATGCAGTCCTACCTCGCCTCGGCCATCCGTCCCGGCCGGGGCCGCTCTTTTTGTCGGGCGCCATGCCGATGCGGCGGCGGCACGTCGCAGTGCGGGATTGCTGACCTCGATGACAGTCAGTCTTCCCGCGCAAGCCGCGACAAGACGTCAGCAAGCGCCCGAATCTTGGGCTGTGCGGCGCGTTGGGAGGGATAGACCACAAAGTACGACAAGCCGTTTTGCGCCACGTCGATAAAGGGCGTCACCAGTGTCCCGGCCCGCAGGCGGTCTCTCGCCATCCGGGGGTCGCCGATTGCAACGCCATGCCCTTCCGCGGCGGCGGTGAGCGTCAATTCAAGGGTATCGAAAACGAGTCCGCGGCCCGCATCGATGTGCGGTGCCCCAACGCTTTCCAGCCAGCATCGCCACTCCTCATGGCCGTGCCCGGGATGAAGCAATGTGACGTGAGCAAGATCGGCCGCCGCTCCGAGCGATGCGGCCATCTCGCTCGTGCACATCGGTGTGAGTCGCTCGGCGAACAACGGAACGGCCTCCATGCCCGCCCACTGGCCGCTTCCCCGAACGACGACGGCATCAACGTCGGGTGTCGTGAAATCCGGCGTGTCGTCCGCCGAAGTGGAGATGCGGAGTTCTGTTCTCCGCAAGGCGTTATGGATGTCTTCCAGTCGTGGCAGCAACCAACGAATCGCAAAGGTGGATGGCACCCGCAGAGTGACGACGGCCGCCGTCTTGGCGTGGATGTCTGCGTGCTGAACCAGTTGCGTCAGCACGCTGACGGCGACGGTCAGCAGTTCGGTGCCTTCCGCCGTCAGTGTCAATCCCGACGCGTGGCGCAAGAACACTGCGCACCGGTAGTGCGCTTCCAGTTGCTGGATCTGACGGCTCACCGCTCCCTGTGTCCGACACAGATGCTCTGCGGCTTTGCTGATGCTCCCGAGATGCGCCGCGGCGACGAATGACTGGAACGCTGTCAGGGGCGGCAGTGTCCGCGTCAGGTCGGCCAAGGGGTATGCATGGGCTGCATACCCGGGTTGCGGAATTTTCGATTGTTCGGACATCGGTGCATCGATATCGTGCGTGCATCGCACGCGTCTGCACGAGCGCGCGGAGGTGTCAACGAATGACCGGAGAATGGACATGGCCTCATCGTCGGAAGCACTATACACGCGGCAGATTCGCACCTACCTTCGGGAGCTGGAGCGCGGCGATGTCGCGGCGATCTGTGCGTTGTTCGCGCCCGATGCCCAGATCTTCTCGCCGTTTCTCGGGTGGATGCACCCTGCGCCGTTCTTTGCGAAGGTCGATGCGGCATCTGGTGAAAGCAAAATCACGCCGATCGACATCTGCGTGAGCACGACGGGAGCCCGACGCGCGACGGGCTACTTCATCTATGACTGGGGCCTCAAAGATGGAACAGCGGTGCGCTTCGAGTGCGTCGATGTTTTTGAATTTGACGACGATGGGCGCATCGAGCGGATGATCATCGTCTACGACACCCATCCGATTCGCAGTACGGTGGGGGACAAATACGCGTAGTGCAAAGGTGGTGCCTGCGGCGGACTGCAGGCCATGACGAGTCTTGCACGACACCGGGTCCGCATGACCTTGATCCTGCCGCAGGCCGCGGCGGGTCGTCACGGGCTGGACGCTGAGCGAAACGGCGCCGAAGAAGGCGGCCCAATAGCAGGCAGCGGGGATGGCGACGCCGCTCGCCGGTGGCGAGGCGGGTATGATCGCCGGCAGTCGCCAGACTCCCTGGACACGACGCCAACCCGGCAAGGAGAACCGCATGATCAAAGTCAGCGTGATGTACCCGTACACCGAAGGCGCGCGCTTCGACCACTCCTACTACCGCGACCGGCACATGCCGATGGTGAAGGCGAGGCTCGGCAGTGCCTGTGCGTACTACACCGTCGAAAAAGGGCTGGCCGGCGGAGCGCCCGGCACGCCGCCCGCGTTTGTGGCGATGTGCGCGTTGATCTGTGATTCGGCCGAGGCATTCCAGGCTGCCATGAAGGAGCACGGCGCGGAGATCCTGGGCGATATCGCCAACTACACCGACATCGCCCCCGTGCTTCAGATCAGCGAAGTCGTCGTCGAGCGGTCGGATCCTTGAATGCACCGGATCGGGCCCCGCCTACAGATGACCTTTCCCATGACGACGAAGCAGAGGGTGACCACTGCGCTGCTGGGAGCGCTCGCCTGGATCCTCATCGACCAGGCGACGAAGGCCGTATTCAAGCAGATACTGGCGCCCGGCGAAGTCGTGCCATTCCTTTCGGGCAGCTTGCTGGTTCTTCCCACCTACAACCACGGCGCGTTCCTCAGCCTCGGGGCGGGAATGTCTGATGCGACCCGCAATATCGTTTTGGTCTATGGCGTGCTGGCCATCCTGGTCGGACTGTTCGGCTGGCTGCTGCGTTCGTCCTCCCTCGGCCGCACCGAAGTCATTGCGATCGCGTGCATCCTGGGTGGAGGGCTCAGCAACCTGTTCGATCGTTGTGTCTACGATGGCCGGGTGTTGGATTTCCTCAACGTGGGCATCGGGCAGTTGCGAACGGGGGTCTTCAACGTCGCGGACATCGGCATCATGCTCGGCGTGGCGCTCATTCTCTTGCGGGGTGCCAAGCGCGGGCCCACGCTGCCCGGGGCCTCTGCGATCTGAGGAGTGAAGGCCCAGGCGAAGCGGATGCGCTGGTGCCTCAGTACACGCGTCCGACCGGCCATTCTGGCCGACAGCAGACACCGTGGAGGACCGACGACATGACAGTCAAGCGAATGGACAACATCCTGATCGTTGTGGAGGACCTGGAGGCGGTGAAGGCCTTCTTCATCGATCTGGGTCTCACGTTTGAGGGCCAGACCACGGTGGAAGGGCACGCTGTCGGGCGCCTCATCGGGCTGGAGAACGTCCGGGCCACCGTTGCGATGCTGCGGACGCCCGACGGACAGGGCGTTGAACTCGACAAGTTCCATACGCCCGATCCGGTCCGGTTTGGTCCGGTGGACATGCCGGCGAACGCGCTGGGCCTACGTCGCATCATGTTTGCCGTCGACGACATCGATGAGATCGTTGCCCGCATGCAGACCCAGGGCGCCGAACTCATTGGCCGGATGGATTACGAGAACTCCTACCGGCTGGCGTATCTCCGGGGGCCGGAGGGCATCATGGTCGGGCTTGCTGAGCAGGTCGGTAGTTGAGCGGAGCGCAGGGCTCCCCCCGACAAGAGAGAATTGACGCATCCCCGCACGGAATGTGACGTGCAGCGCGTCAGGAAATACCGCAGCCCACGACACCGATATCGGAGTAGAGTGGGGCACGGATACCAGCGGGGCCTGTCGTCGGCCCCAGCAAGAGAAACCTGCCTCGCCTCTGATCGACGCGTCGCCGACGTCCCACCTCGATCCAGCCTTCAACGCTGCCTTTCCGAGCCGGTTTTCCGGCGTGGTCCGCACTCCATCCGCCCCGGGGCTTCAGTCCTGCGCCAGCGCACGATGCGCAATCGCCCCGGTCTGCTCGCTTTTCCTATGGGAGATTTGCCATGGACGCCTACCCGACATCCTTCTACAAAGGGTTCGCGATTTACCCCCTGATTTACCCCTTCAACCCGCCGCGCGAGTGGCACGAGAAACGCCCCGACCGCGCGTACAGCGTCTCGGTCGTCATCTGCCTTGAGGGCGAGACGATGGACGATGAACGCTCCCGCGTCTTTCGCCTCAGAGGCGAGCCGTGGGACAACGTGGGCGCCGCCAAGCGTGCAGCTACGCAGGGTGCGGAAGACATCATCGATGGACTTGTGCCGGGCCAGTCCATGGCAGGCGACTAGAGGATTCTGCAGGAGTCCAATCGGAGGCCCGGTCCGGTGGCGTTCTCGAATGCCGCCGTCTGTGCAGTGCGCACACCCCGCACCCCGCAGGCTCGAGTCTTGCGGCGGTGTTGCATCCAACAGGCTGCCCGGGTGAAGCCATGCGAAACGCTCTCCTTGTCTGCGCCGTAGCCGCGCTCTGTCTTTACGGCTGTCATCGCGAGAGCGATACGCAGTCCAACGTCCGCGCGCCGGGGCAGGCGGAATCGCCAAAAACGAAAGTGCTGGAAGCGGGCGCAGTGGCGCTGCAGGACAAGCCGCCCATCGAGGCCATCAACGCCTACCTTGATGGCTTCCATTTCTACAACGGCCGGCAGAACGTCCAGATGGAAGCGCATCACTACTGCGCGATCGTCAACGAGGATGTCACGCAGTGCGTCATCTACGACGGCAACGTCGGGAACGCAAAGTTGATGGGCGTGGAATACATCATCAGCGCAAAGCTGTTCGCCACGCTGCCAGCCGCTGAGAAGGCGCTCTGGCACAGCCATGTCTGGGAAGTGAAATCCGGGCAGCTCGTCGCGCCCGGCATTCCCGAGCCCGCGGAGAGGGCGCTGATGAAGAAGCTGGTGGGCACATATGGCAAGACCTGGCATACGTGGCACACCGACCTCGACAAGTCGTTGCCGCTCGGGGTGCCGCAGTTGATGATGGGCTTCACGGGGGAGGGCCAAGCGAACGCCGCGATGGTTGCCGACCGGGACAAGCGCATGGGAGTCGACAGCGCGGCCAAGCGTAAGGACCGTGCGGACATTCCCGAGCCTCCGGTCGACCCCGATGCCAACGGCTGGCAGCATGGCAACACCTTTCAAATTGCCGATCCGACGGGAAGCCAGCATGCGCATGCGTCCGGTGGCGCCGGCGCCGCATCGAAGGCGCCGGACGTGAACGCCCGCGCGAACGAGAGGCAAGGCCAATAGCCGCTGGCAGGCGGGATGGCGGCGCGGCGCCGATGGCAAGACGGGCAGGATCGCCGGCATCGCCGGGCTCCCCTGGGCAGGACGCCACCCCGGCAAGGAGAACCGCATGATCAAGGTCCGTGATGTACCCGTACACCGAAGGCGCGCGCTTCGATCACGATTACGACCGCGACCACCACATGCCATGCCGCTGGTGAAGGCCCGGCTCGGCAAGGCCCGTGCGTACTACACCGTCGATGAGAGCCTGGCCGGCAGAACGCCCGCCGATCCACCCGCCTTCTTGGCGATGTGCGCGTTCCTTTGCGATTCGGCCGAAGGCTACGAGCCCGCCATCCAGCCGCACCGCGCGGAGATCGTGGCCGACATCGCCAACTACACCGACATCATGCCGCGCGGCCAGTTCAGCGAAGTCGTGGTCGAGCGGTCGGACCGTTGAGCGCGAGTTCCGACAGAGGAGTCATGCGGAATGATCGATCACGCTGTGCTGCCGTACTTCCTGCAGCAGTGGCGCTCGTCGTCGCCATCCCCGGCCCGAACACGATCTGGGTGTCGACGACGAGGGTGAACCAGGGTTTCAAGCTTCCGCCAGCGGCTCGGGCAGCTGTCTGCGCGCCTGGGCGAGGCCGTCAAGCGTGCTGGATGCGTTTCCCAGACTGACCGCCTATGTCGCGCGCGGTGAAGCGCGGCCTGGCCATCAGCGGGCATTTGCGGGGCAGTTGGCTGCGTTCACGGGGCAGGCGCAGGCGGGCCGTCGGCACGCTGATGGCCCCGGGCCGTCTTCACGTCATCCACATATCCACCTGTGGATAAGACCGTGAAGAACGCAAGGGACAACCGTGTTTGCGGCGCGGGGGTGGCCTGTCGAGGGCTGGCGGACAACTTCGGTGAGCTTGCACGAGGCCCGTGCGATGGCCCCCGGTTCATCCACCCCACGGCACACGCTGTCCAATCGGTTGTGCATTTCGCAAGCCCTTGAAGCCAAAGCGCTTTTTGCGGCTATCCACAGAAACGGCGGGCCGTTATCTACTACTACTATTTTTATATACAGAAGAAATAAAGAAGACAGCAAAGCCGCACGTGCCGCTGCGCCGCGGCTTTGCACGCTACATCAGCACGGCGGGCGGGGCGGATGCGCTCATCACCAGATTGCGGCCAGCCGCCTTGGCCTGGTACAGCGCGGCATCGGCGGATTCGACCAGCCCGTCGACCGAGACGCTTGCACCGGGTGCTGCCGTGGCACATCCGGCGCTGACGGTGACATAGCGCGATGGCGCCGCCGCGTCGATCCGCAGGCGCAGCACGGCTTCACGCGCCCGCTCGGCCAGCGCCTGCGCCTCGTGTGCTGGCGTGTCGGGCAGCACGAGAACGAACTCTTCGCCGCCATAGCGGGCGACGAAGTCGGCGGGGCGGCGGGCCACGCCGGCCAGCGCAGTCGCCACGGCGGCCAGGCAGGCGTCGCCCTTGAGGTGGCCGAAGGCGTCGTTGTAGCGCTTGAAGTGGTCTACATCCACCATCACGAGCGAGAGCGGCTGGTGGCTGCGCTGCGCCGTGCCGATCAGCGTGCCGATCTGTTCGTTGAAATAGCTGCGGTTGTAGACGCCGGTCAGCGCATCGTGCATGGAGACATGCTGCAGTGACACATGCGCTTCGAACAGGCGCCGGTACAGCGCCGTGACTTCCCACACCAGCACGCAGACGAGCACACCGGGTGCCAGCATGCTGAACAGGCGCGCGACGTACCAGCCGACGGTAAAGCGGTCGGCGCTGAGCAGGTTGAGGGTGGTGTCGGTCAGGCACGCCAGCGCGGCAATGGCCAGCCAGACATCCAGCACGGCCCGCAGGCGGCCGCTGGCCACCACGACCAGCACGGCGATGGCGTTGATCGCCCACAGGACGAGGGCCACGGGGTTGTCTGCGTTGCTCGCACGCAGCGGCGGGGGCAGGTTCGTGAGCAGCGCCTGGCCGCTCAGCACGGCGCCCACTGCCACGGGGCCGCCGATCAGCAGCCAGGCCCACAGGGTGACCCGCCCGGCCGAGACCGCATCGCGGGAAAGGCGCTCGCGCACGAGCACGGCGGTGATCACGAACAGCGGAAAACCGCCGTGCCAGAAGACCCACATCCACACCGCGCTGGTAGGCCGGGCGCCAAACAGCCCCGTCGGGGAGAACACGCCCGGAAACATCAGCAGCTGCAGCGCCACGGCCACCGCCGTGAAGGCATAGGCGCCGCCCAGCGCGGCCAGCATCGGCTGCCGCGTGACGGTGAACTGTGCGCCAAGAAGAAAAGCGGCGATGCCGGCGGTGGTGAAGACCGTCAGCGCGCACATCGGCATGAAGGGGGCAATGGCCGGCCATTGCCAGTCGGCGCGGGGTGCGGCCACCGCCAGTGCCAGCAGGATCAGCAGTGCGATGGCACCGGCAAAGCTGGCTTGCCGGCGGGTTGCCCGCTGGATCAGGAAACTCTCCATCGCACCCCCGGTTGGTGTTGTGTGTCCGCTCGGCCGGCGCCCGCGGTCTGTTCCGGCGGGTTGGGCGGCGCGGCTGCTGCCTGTGTGCCTCCATCATAGGCACGCGCCGGGGGGGCGGAAAGCCCAGGCAGCAACACCAGAGTGGGCGAGCAGCCGCCATGCCGTGGCCGAATGGCCGGCCCGGCGTTGGTGCGTCCCGCCAATGAACGGGCCGGTTGGAAGGCATTTGAAGGGTACGTCCCGTACCGTGTTCGCCCAACCACGCTGTCGAATCACGCCCGTGCGCGGGCCGTGTTGTATGGAATCGCTCAATCACACGCTGTTTCTCTGGATCAACGCTGCGGCCGATCCGTCTCCTACCACCGTCTGGCTGGCCATGGCCTTTGCCGAATACGCGATCTGGCTGGCGCCGCTTGCCCTCGTGGCGGGCTGGCTGTGGGGTCAGCCCGCTACGCGCCGGCAGGCATTCCAGACCGGCATAGCTGCCGCGGTGGCGTTGCTGATCAACGCGGGCTTCGGCCTGCTGTGGTATCACCCCCGGCCTTTTGCCATTGGGCTGGGCACCAACCTGCTGCCCCACGTGGCGGATTCGTCCTTCCCGAGCGACCACCTGACGGCGCTGTGGACGGTGGCCTTCAGCCTGATGTGGAATGCACGCCTGCGCCGTGTGGGCGTGCTCCTGGCGTTGCTGGGTCTGCCGATGGCGTGGGCGCGCATCTACCTGGGCGTGCACTATCCGTTCGACATGCTGGGCGCTGGGGCCGTTTCCGCCTTCAGCGCGTGGCTGTGCAGCGGCCGCGTCGCACACACGCTCTCGGAG
Source organism: Ralstonia sp. RL (assembly GCF_001683835.1). Taxonomy (NCBI): domain Bacteria; kingdom Pseudomonadati; phylum Pseudomonadota; class Betaproteobacteria; order Burkholderiales; family Burkholderiaceae; genus Ralstonia; species Ralstonia sp. RL. The sequence goes on from NZ_LWRX01000244.1 coordinate 80,786, forward strand.
CCGCTGCATCGCCTGGGGCTGGCGGTGCACGGCGTGGTGCTCGCTCCGTGCGTACGGCGCGGGTGGGTGCGCAAGTAGGGCCGCTAGCCGTGCCGCCGCCACGCGCGCCAGAAGAAGACGAGCGCCAGCACCGTCGCCGCGACGTTGTAGAGCATCGCCAAGGCAAAGGCGTGGCCGTAGCGCGCAACATGGGCCGCGTGGGCGGCTGCGTCGGCGGTCTCGCTGCCATCGGCGCCCAGCAGCGAGAACAGCAGCACGCCCACCACCGTCACGCCCACCGCGTTGCCGACGGCTTGCATGGTCGTGACCGTGCCCGCGCCCATGCCGGCTTGCGCGGTTTCCACGGTGCTCAGGATCGTGTTGAGCGACAACGGAATCACCATGCCCTGTCCAAAGCCGCTGACGACGAGGGGCACGAGCAGCCACGCGTTGGCCGAACCGGTCTGCGCCATGGTGGCGAGCACCACGATGCCCACGGCAAAGAGCGCCATCCCGAGCAAGAGCGCGCGCTGCCCGATGCGTTCGGCCAGGCGGGGCGCAGTCAGCGAGCCGGCAAAGAATGCGATGGCCGCCGGCGTGAAGACCAGCCCGGCAGCCAGCGCCGTCAGGCCGCGCCCGAACTGCAGCAGGATCGTCAGGGCCAGGAAGTAGGAGCTGATCGCCGTGTAGAACAGGAAGATCGCCAGCACGCCGAGCACGAAGCTGCGGTTGCGGAAGAGCGCCATCTCGATGATGGGCACGCGGCCCGAGGCCGTCAGCGCCTCTTCCACGCGCACAAAGTGCCGGAACACCAGCAGCGACGCCAACGGCACGGCCCACGACCACCACGGCCAGCCGGACTCGCGGCCCTGCATGATCGGCACCAGCAGCATCGCCAGCCCCAGCGCGCCAACCAGCGCGCCATGCACATCGAGCCGCGCCGCCACCGGGGCGCGCGATTCGGCAACGAAGGCGCGCGCCGCCAGCAACGCCGCGATGCCGATCGGCACGTTGACGAGGAACACCGCGCGCCAGCCGGCCACATCGCCCAGCGGATGCGCGATCAGCCAGCCGCCGATGATCTGCGAGACCGACGCAGCCACGCCCTGCACGGCGCCCATGGTGCCGAACGCGCGCCGCCGCGCATCGCCGTCGAACAGCACGCGCAGCGACGCCATGACCTGCGGCATCAGGATGGCCGCCCCCAGGCCCTGGCCGACGCGCATGGCGATCAGCATCCACGGGCCCGTCGCCAGCCCGCACAGTGCCGAGGCAACCGTGAACAGCGCCATGCCCGCCATGAACATGCGCTTGCGCCCGAACAGGTCGCCCAGGCGCGCGCCGTTGAGCAGGAACACCGCATACGCGGCGCTGTAGCCGACCATCACGAGCTGGATCTCGGCAAAGCTGGCATGCAGCCCGTCGCGGATGTCCGGAATGGCCACGTTGACGATGAACAGGTCGAGAATGGTGACGAAGTTGCCGGTCAGCAGGGCGGCCAGGGCGGGCCACTGCCGCTTTGGCCGGGCGCCGGCGAGGGTGCCGGCCGAAAGGGATTCCATTGACATGCGGGGATCTCGGTTATTAATATACGGTCGTACGTATACTAAGTTGCGGACAGCTTCCGTCAAGTGCCAATCGCTTGACCCCACGCATCGACAGGTTATTGCCATGAACGAAACCGACGGCCGCCGCGCGCGTGGCGAACGCGCGCGCGCGCAAGTGCTGGAACACGCCACCGCGATCGCCTCCACGGACGGCCTCGAGGGCCTGACCATCGGTCGTGTGGCCGCCGACGCAGGCGTCGGCAAGGGCAACATCCAGGTGCTCTTTGGCGACAAGGAAGCCCTGCAGCTCGCCACGCTCGATGCCGGGGTGGGCCCTTACCTCGCCACCGTGGTGGAGCCGGCCATGGCGCTGGAAAGCCCGCTCGCCCGGCTGCGCGCGCTCACCGACGGCTGGTTCGACTACGTGGCCAGCGGCCAATCGCCCGGCGGCTGCTTCGTCTGCGCCGCCAGCTACGAATACCGGGCGCGCCCGGGCCCGATCCAGGATCGCGTACGCCGTCACCGCGAGGCGGTGCGCGCGCGTTTTCGCGACACCATCGCTGCGGGCCAGGCCGCTGGCGAACTGCGGGCCGATCTCGACGTCGACCAGCTCATCTTCGAGATCGAATCGTTCCGCTCGAATGCCAACGTGGCGTTTCTGATGGGCGACATGGCCGTGTTCGAGCGGGCGCGGCGCAGCACCCGGGCGAGCATCGACGCGGCGGTCGCGTAGGCGGACGGGCGCGCCTCGCTTGCTGTCGTCACGCTTGGAATCAGTTCAGGCCGATTCGGTACCGGTCCCAAAGCCATTAATATGTGACTTTCCGACGGCACGGCCCCCGCACCCCGGCGATTTTGCCCTGCGGTGGCCTCCGATTTGTGCTTAAACGTTACCTGCGGCGCCATGTTCCGGC